>DASZQY010000061.1:0-4904 GCA_035549395.1 Bauldia sp. | reverse complement strand
CCTATAACGCCAACAGCGCGACCTCGGAATTCTCGACGGTTGCCGACGTTGCGGCGGCGGTTCAGACGCTGGTGGACGAAAAGGCCTCCACGGCGGGCGCCGCGGAGTGAACGGGGCCCACCGCGTCGTCGTAACTGGCGTAGGCATAGTCTCGCCCGTCGGCACTGGCGCGGAGGCATACTGGACCAGCCTGAAGGCCGGGCAGAGCGGTATCGCTCTGCCGAGCGCCGCGCTGTCGGCCCTCAATCCGAAGCAGCCGGTCGGCGAAGTTCGCGATTTTGATCCGCTGCGCTGGTTCGGCGAGCGCGAACTAAGCGCCCTCGACCGCGTCGCCCAGTTTGCCGTGGTCGCTGCACGCGAGGCGGTCGCGCAATCCGGCCTTCTCCTGGACGGCGTGCAGTCCGAGCGCACGGCGGCCATCGTCGGCACCGGCGTCGGCGGCGCGGTGACGATGGATGACTCCTACCGTCGTGTGTATTTCGAGAAGGCGGCGCGGGTCCACCCCCTGACCATTCCGCGGCTGATGCCGAACGCGGCGGCAAGCCAGGTGTCCATGCATCTTGGCATTCGCGGTCCCTCTTTCGGGATAGTCAGCGCGTGTTCATCGGCCACGCACGCCATCGGCCTCGCCTTCCAGATGGTGCGTGCGGGCATAGCCGACGCCGCCGTAGCCGGCGGGACGGAGGCGTGTCTCACCTTCGGCACGATGAGGGGCTGGGAAGCGCTGCGGGTGATGGCGTCGGACACGTGTCGGCCGTTCTCTCGCGAGCGCAAGGGCCTGATCGTAGGCGAGGGCGCAGGGATCGTCGTGCTGGAGACTGCCGAGAAGGCACGGGAGCGGGGAGCGGAGATTCTGGGCGAGGTCATCGGCTTCGGTATGACCGCTGACGCCGCCGACCTGACCAATCCCGATGTCGGTGGCATGACCCGCGCCATTCGCGGCTGTCTGGAGGACGCCGCCATAACGCCGGACGACGTTGACTACGTCAACGCGCACGGCACCGGCACGCTCGCCAACGACCAGACGGAGACCGCGGCCCTCAAGGCGGCCTTCGGGCCACGGGCTGCCAAAGTGCCGACGTCCTCCACCAAATCCATGGTCGGTCATGCGCTTGGCGCCGCCGGCGCACTGGAGTTCGTTGCCGCTCTCATGGCGATCCGCGACGGTGTGGCGCCGCCGACGGTGAGCTATCTCGGGCCCGACCCGGCTTGCGATCTCGACTACGTGCCGAACGTGGCGCGCGAGATGCCGATCCGGACCGCATTGTCGAACTCGTTTGCGTTCGGCGGGCTTAACGCTGTTCTGGCCGCCCGGCGCTTTTCCTGAACGAAATCCTCGACTTCTGCGATCAAATCATCATCTTGATGATGGGAATGAGCGGCGGATGAGGAGACGGATTCCCTGATGATCGAAGTGATGAACATCGCCATCCTGATCGGCGCGGCGCTGGTCGTGGCGGCGGCGTTCACCAGCCTGATCTCGTTTCGCTTTGGCGCCCCGCTGCTCCTGGTCTTCCTGGGGGTCGGCTTGCTGGCCGGAGAGGATGGCCTCGGCATCCGCTTCGACAACGTCGCCGGTGCCTATTTCATCGGCTCCGTGGCGCTGGCGATGATCCTGTTCGAAGCCGGCTACATCACCCGCTTCTCCACGTTGCGCCAGGCAGCCTGGCCCTCGCTGGCGCTCTCGACGATCGGCGTCGCGATCACCGCGCTGCTTGTCGGCGTCGCGGCGCGCACGATCTTCGACCTGCCGTGGAGCGAGGCCGTACTCCTCGGCATCATCGTAGCGCCGACCGACGCGGCCGCAGTGTTCCTGCTGCTTCGCGTCGGCGGCATAACCTTGCGCGATCGTGTCCGCTCGACGCTGGAGGTCGAGTCCGGCTCCAACGATCCCGTCGCCATCTTCATGACGCTGGCGCTGATCGGAGTGGCCGCGGGTACGACGACGGCCAACGAGTTCGCGACCTCCATCATCGGTCAGCTGTTGCTGCAGGGCGGGGTGGGCCTCGCCGTCGGCCTGCTTGGCGGCTACGCCATCATCCAGGTCGTCAATCACACGCGCTTCGAGACGGCGCTCTACCCCATCGTCGTCATAGCATTGGCATTGGTCACGTACTCGGTGGCCGGCCTCGCATGGGGCAGCGGCTTCCTCGCGGTCTACGTCGCCGGCCTCATTGCCGGCAACGCGCGCATCCGGCACGCGGTCGCCCTGACCCGCTTCCAGGAGGGCACGACGTGGCTGGCGCAGATCGCGATGTTCCTGACGCTCGGGCTGCTCGCGACGCCGTCGCAGTTCCCGGCGGTAGCCGGCAGCGCCATAGCGCTGGCGGCGTTCCTGATCGTCGTCGCGCGTCCGCTTGCGGTCTGGATCTGCCTCGTCGCGTTCGGTTTCTCCCGTCAGGAGATGGCGTTCGTGTCGTGGGTTGGCCTGCGCGGCGCCGTCTCCATCCTGCTGGCGACGCTGCCCGTGATTTCCGGCCTGCACGATGGTGGCCTGATCTTCAACGTCACGTTCGTCGTGGTGATTGCGTCGTTGCTGGTGCAGGGATGGACGATCGGTCCGGTCGCCCGCTTCCTTGGCCTGGTGGTGCCGACCCGCACGGGCCCCGTCGATCGCATCGAACTGGAGCTTCCCGGGCGCGGCAACCACGAGATCGTCGCATACGTCGTCCATCCGGATTCGCCGGTAGCCAAGGGCGAGCGCATTCCGCGCTGGGCGCGGCCGTCACTCGTCATTCGCGACGGGCGTACGCTGAGGCCGCATCGCTTCGGCAAACCCGAGGCCGGGGACCAGATCTATGTCATCACAACGCCTGAATACGTCGGGTTGCTGGACCGCCTCTTCGCAGCCCCGGAACGACCCGGCGACCCGGAGCTCTACGGCGAATTTGCGTTGCAGCCGGACACCCGCCTGAGCGAGGTTGCGCGGAGCTACCCGCTCGACCTTCCGGTCGCCGACGAGGACATGACTCTGGCCGCGTACCTGCGCCGCGAACTGGCCGGTAATATCGAACCTGGCGACCGCGTGGCGCTCGGCGCGGTCGATCTGATCGTCCGCCGCGTCGGCCCGGACCACGAGATCGAGGAAATCGGCCTGGCGATGGAGCAGAGCCGGGCGGCGCCACCGCGCATCCCGCTTTTTCAGACGCCGCGCGAGATCGCTGCCCTTTTCCAGACCTGGCGGACACGCGGTCTGGTTGGCGGGACACGCGCTGCCGCCGAACCGCCGCCGGGTGCGGCCGAGCCGCCAGCCGGCGAGGGGCCGACGGAAGGGCCGCCGCGAGCGGCGCCTTAGGCGCGGCGACCGCTACTGGCTGAGGAAGCTCTGCGCCACAAAACCCTGGCCGCCGGTGAACGCGATGTGGCACCAGCCCTTGCTGCAGCCGAGATCGGTCACCGCGGTGCCTGCAGCCAATGATCCGATCACGGTGCCGCCGCTCGCGGCCGTGTGGACATTCACCGCCTTGGCGATGATCGCCGGTGTGCCGCCGCTGCCGTCGTCCTCGGCAATCGGTGGCTGCAGAACGGAACCGCTACCCGCGGCACCAGTGCCTTTGCTGGTGCCCTGGCTGCCGATATCGATGTTGACGCTAACGCTGCCGCCACCGCTGCCGCCTCCCTGGACCTTGTCGATCTGGTTGACCAGCAACGCCTTGCCTGTGTTGTTGGCGTGTACCTCGAACGAGCCGTGCCGGATGGCCTGCTTGAGTGAATCCGCGCCCTGGAGATCGTTCGGAACATCCATCACCAGCGGCTCGGCAGCATTCAGGGGCCGGTCGATCCATGCACAACTACCTGGGTCGATCTGTCCGGAGTTCCCGGCTTCGCTCGATGCCTTGAACGAGATGGTGGAGTACGACGGACCACCAAGCGTGACACCGCCACCCGAAATGCGCATGCCGTTGCCGCCCTGGCACACGAGGACATACCCGGAGCCGGCGGGAGGCGTCGACGCATTAGCCGCGGCTGCTGCCGACTGCACGCTCTTGATGCTGACTACCATGATGTTGCCGGTGCCGATGGTGCGTCCCACCGCGGTAAACGAACCGCCGTTCTGCGCTGCCTGGAGCAGCGCCTGAGCGTTCGGCTGATTGGTGCTCATGATGAGTTTCTTGAACGCGCCCCCGATCGGCCCGGTGCTCCACGCGCACTGCCCGGCCGCCGGCGGCCGAGCGCCCGCGCCCTGCGACGCCTGGGTGAAACTCACGAAATCAGCCGACGCATCGTTCGGCACGGGCGTGACGGTCATGCCGCCGCCGCCGGTGCAGACGATGTCCTGGTCGGCTGGCAGGTTGCCGGAGCCACCGGTTGTCTTGATCGGCTTGCCGCTGTTTGCTGCCACATGCACGATGTCCTTGGGCAGCGGACCGCACAGCGCCCCGAGAGCGACAACGTACTGGTTCGTGCGGCCGTTAAGCCCCGTCATCAACCCCGGGGAGCAGTTGTTGTCGACTTGGCCCGTAGGGGCCGCGCCAAACTCAGCGCCAACGGTGTGGTTGGTATCTCCGTCGTGGCATATGCCGAAACACTTGTTGCTGGCCTTGGTGCCGTCGGCGTGGGCGCAATCGATCGAAATGCCACGGATGTATTGGATGGAATCCGAGTCGGCGCGGTCATACTGCACGAAGTAGTGAATGTATTTGACTACCGAGCCCTTGTCGCACTGGGTGCTGGTGGTGCCGCCGCCGAGCCCGCCAAAAAATTGCGGTAGCTGTACGGGGTCGCCGAAGCTCGTGGTGCCGAATGTCGGGGCGCAGATCAGCCCGATGTCGTCCAGCCAACTACCGACGCGGCCGAAAAAACCCGCGACATACTGATCGGCGGGGCAGGACGCCTTGAAAGGCGTTCCCGCGCCGGCCGCTCCATAGGGCTCGAAGTCGGCTTGGGCCGAGGTGGCAAAGGCA
>DASZQY010000060.1:0-9427 GCA_035549395.1 Bauldia sp. | reverse complement strand
TTTCCGCCGACCTCCTCGTTAACGCGATCGTCGCCGGGCTGTTGCTCGGGGGGTTCTACGCCGCCGTGACGCTCGGGATATCGATCTCGTTCGGCATTCTCGATATCGTCAATATCGCGCATCCGGCCTTCATCATCCTCGGCTGCTACATCGCCTATATCGTCAACATCAACTTCGGAATCGACCCGATCGTCGTTGCGATCATCATGCTGCCGGCGTTCTACGCGCTCGGCGCCGTTATCTATCAGGTCTACTACCTGTCGTTCGAACGGCGCGGCCAGGAATCGCTGCGCGGACAGGCCTTCTTCTTCGGCCTGTTGTTCATCACCGAGGTCGTGCTGATCCTGACGTTCGGCGTCGACTATCGCTACGTCGAGGCGGCGTATATCGGGCCGACGTGGCATCTCGGATACGTCGACTTTCCGCTGCGCATGGTGGTCCCCTGTGTCGTGGCCTTGGCGATGTTCGGCCTGCTGCAACTGTTCCTGTCGCAGACATTTCTCGGCCGCGCCGTCAACGCGGTGGCGCAGGATCAACTGGCGCTGCAATTGATGGCGGTCGATCCGATCCGCATCAAGCGCATCGCCTTCGGCATTTCAATCGCAACCTGCGCCATCGGCGGCGCGCTGCTGATCATCATCCAGCCGGTCGAGCCGTCCGTCGGCCGCGAATATATCGGACGGGTGTTCGCGATCTGCGTGCTCGGCGGCATCGGTAGCCTGCCGGGAACGCTAATTGCGGCGATGCTGCTCGGCGTGGTCGAGAGCCTGACCTCGACCTTCTACGGACCGTCATGGGCGCCGGCGGTATCGTTCGGCTTCCTACTGGTGACGCTGGCGGTGCGACCGTCAGGTCTGCTGGGGCGCCGCTGATGCCGTCGTCCAAAATCCGCATGCCGGCGTTCATCCTGCTCGCAACCGCGGTGGGCGCGATCGTGTTCGCACTGATCGCCGTCGCCCAAATCGACTACCTGTTCTTCGCTGGCTACGTTGTGCTGCAGTTCGTCGTGCTGGCGACAGCCTGGAACATCCTTGGCGGCTATTGCGGCTATGTGAATTTCGGCTCGGCGGCGTTCTTCGCCTGCGGTGCCTACACGGCCGTGGCCCTGCACAAGTTCGACGGCGCGATCGACGACCTGTTCGGTGACGGCGCGCTGTCGAGCGCGCTGCATGCGATCTTTCCGCTGCCGATTCCCGTCCTGGTCGTCATCGCCGGCATCGCCTCGGGGTTGATCGGACTCGGCACCGGCTATCTGACGCTGCGGCTGCGCGGCGCGTTCTTCTCGATCGCGACACTCGCGCTCGCGGTCGTGCTGCAGACGCTGGTCGTCAACTGGGACTATGTCGGCGGCTCGCGCGGCGCCTACATCATCCGCGCGCAGTCGCTCGATGTGTTCGGGACGACGCTCCCTTACGTGCAATACCTCTTCCTGCTCAAGCTCGTGCTTGTCGTGCTGGTGATCGCAACGGCGCGTGCGATCGAGCACTCGCGGCTCGGCTTCGGCTTTGCCACGATCCGCGACGACGAGCTCGCGGCGGAGGCATCCGGCGTGCCGACGCTGCGGCTCAAGCTGATCGCGACCACCCTCTCCGGCGCCTTCATGGGCATGGCCGGCGCGCCGTTCCCGTATTTCATCGGCTACCTGCAGCCCTCCTCGGCCTTCGGCCTCGAATACGCGGTGAACTCGATCGCGATGCCGATGATCGGCGGCACGACGAGCTGGCTCGGACCGCTGATCGGCGCGGTGCTCCTCGGCTCGGCCCAGCAATACGCCACGGTGACCATTTCCTCGGCGGTCAACCTGTTGATCGTCGGGCTGATGCTGGTCGGCTTCGTCATCATCGCGCCCAACGGCCTGGTCGGCCTGGTACAGGAACGGCTGCGGGCGAGGAAGCGGTCATGAGCGCGCTGTTGCACGTCGACAATGTCACCAAGCGGTTCGGCGGCTTCGTCGCGCTCGACGGCGTCGAACTCGAGGTCGCGCCCGGCGAACGGCTCGGCCTGATCGGCCCCAACGGCTCGGGCAAAAGCACGCTGGTGAACTGCATCTGCGGCACGCTGCGCAACGAGAGCGGCAATGTCCGCTTCGACGGCCAGGTCATGGACGGGCTGGCCGCGCACGAGCGCACCCATCGCGGGCTGGCGCGCAGCTTCCAACTGCCGCGTCCGTTCCATTCGATGACGCTCGCCGATAACTTGCGTATTCCGCTGCTCTACACGGTGCATGCGCGCTCCGGCCCCTTGCGCTCCGCCGACGATCTCGACGCGCGCTGCCATGAGCTGCTCGAGATGGTGGGGCTCGCCGCCAAGGCCACGCAGCTCCCGCGCGACCTGACGCAAGTCGAGATGCGCAAGCTCGAGCTGGCGCGCGCGGTCGGCGCGGAACCCAAGCTGCTGATCGCCGACGAATCCATGGCCGGCCTGTCGCATTCGGAGGTCGAGGACATCCTGGCGCTCTTGTTCCGGCTGAACGAGCGCGGCATCACGATCATTCTCATCGAGCACATCATGAGCGCGGTGATGAAATTCTCGCAGCGGCTGGCGGTGCTGGTGTCGGGCAAGAAGATCGCCGACGGCAAGCCGGAAGAGGTCGTGCGCAATCCGGAAGTGGTGAGGGCGTATCTTGGCCAGTAGCATCACCATCGAAAACGTCCACGCCGGCTACGGCGCGGTGCGCGTGATCCATGACGTCTCGCTGGCGGTGCGGCCGGGCGAAACCGTGGCCTTGCTCGGCACCAACGGCAACGGCAAATCGACGCTGATCAAATGCGTGATGGGCCTGGTCAAGCCCGCCGCCGGCCGCATCGTCGCCGAGATCGATGGCGTGAAGCATAACCTGGTCGGGCTCACTACCGAGCAGATCGTCGACCTCGGCATTGCGCTGGTGCCGGAAGGCCGCCGCCTGTTCCCCAAGCTGACGGTGGAGGAAAACCTGCTGCTCGGCGCGTTCCGTGCCAAGGCGCGCGCGCAGATCAAGAGCAATCTCGATTTCTGCTTCGAGGCATTCCCGCGGCTGGCCGAACGGCGGCGCCAGCTCGCCGGCTCCATGAGCGGCGGCGAGCAGCAGATGGTGGCGCTTGCGCGCGCGCTGATGCTCTCGCCGCGCATCCTGCTGGTCGACGAGCCGTCGGTGGGCCTCGCGCCGCTGCTGGTCGCGCGCACCATCGACGCCATCAAACAGCTCAAGGACCACTACCAGCTCACCGTGCTGATGGCGGAGCAGAACTTCACCCAGGCCATCCGCATCGCCGACCGCGGCTATGTGATCGTGCACGGTCAGATTGCCTTCGAGGGCGGCTCGGCCGACGAGCTCAACAACAACGACCTCATCCGCCAGTTCTATCTCGGGATGTGAGGCGGCGTGCCCCGGACGCGGTGCAGCACGCAGCGCAGCGGCGTGATGCGCCGCAGATCCGGGGCCGTTTCGATGCGAGTGCTCGCAACGGTCCCGGGTCTGCAGTGCACCGTTCGCTTTGCTCGCGCTGCACTGCGCCCGGGACACACCGCGCGCGAATGGCGATGCGGCCCACCGCGCCACCGGTTATGCTAAGCGTCGCACGCACCGCGGCCGTTGGGCGCGGATACGGGGGGCTCCATGCCGAAAGATAGACTGACCGCGTTCAGCGACGGCGTTCTCGCCATCATCATCACGATCATGGTGCTGGAGCTGAAGGTGCCGCATGAGGCCGATTGGGCCGCGCTCGCCGCCGTCGCGCCCGTGTTCGCCAGCTACGTGCTGAGCTTCATCTATATCGGCATCTACTGGAACAACCACCACCACCTCCTGCACACCACGGTGCGCGTCAATGGGCTGATCCTGTGGGCCAACCTGCATTTGTTGTTCTGGCTCTCGCTGGTTCCGTTCGCGACCGCCTGGCTCGGCGAGAACCGCTTCATGGCGGCACCCACCGCGCTCTACGGCGTATCGCTCCTGATGCCGGCGATCGCCTACTACCTGCTGCAAATGGCGATCATCGCGCAGCAAGGCGCGCAAAGCCCGCTGCAACGCGCGCTCGGCAGCGACATCAAAGGCAAAATATCGCCGCTGCTTTATCTGGCCGCGATCGGCCTGTCCTTCGTCGTACCCTGGGCGGCGGACGCGATCTACGTGGTGGTCGCGCTGATGTGGCTCATCCCGGACCGCCGCATCGAACGCGCGCTGCGACAGGAGATATGAGCGCGGAAAATGAAAACGGCGCGGGAGAGCCCCCCGCGCCGCTTCGGTATTACGCCTGAGACAAACGCTTATTTCAGCGCCTTCTCGTAGGGGTAGATCACCTTGCCGGTGGCCAGGTCCGACGGGGTGAGCACGGTCTGGTAGGACATGCCCTTCCAGGTCTCGAGCCCTGCGCCCTGCTTGATGTCGTGGTACTGCACCTGCATCATGCCGGACTTGGTCCACTCGCCGCCCGGGCCGTAGCTCCAGCTTCCCATGATGGTGTGGAAGGTGGTCTTGCGCAGATAGTCCGCGAGCTTGTCGTCGTTGATGCTCTTGGTGCCGGTGACCGCATCGCCCAGCACGCTGAGATAGGCATAGCCCCAGCCGCCGAGGTAATAGCCGAGCGGATCGACGCCCTCGGAGGCCGCGCGCGCCTGGTACTTCTTGAAGAAGTCGGCGGCCGGCGCCATCATCTTCTCAGACGGCACCCAGGTCTCGTAATTGACGATGCCGTTCAGCTTCGGCCCGAGCTTCTGCTTGAACACGGTGGCCTGCAGACCGACCATGGCGCCGCCGATCATCTTGGGATGATAGTTGGCCTCGGTCACCGCCAGCGTGATGCCGACCGACGAGAGCGGATAGGAGCACACCACCACGAGATCGGCATTGGAGGCTTGCAGCGCGCGCACGATCGGCGAGAAGTCGGTGGTGCCGGGCGGGAAGCTCTTGTCGTAGACGATCTTGACGCCGTACTTCTTGGCGTTGGTGCGGGCGCCTTCGCAGGCGTTCTTGGAGAACTCCGCGTCCTCGGCGGCGAGCGCCACCGTCGTCGGCTTCGGCGACTGCTGCACCGCGACCTGGAAGAAGCCTTCGGTGAACGAGGGCTTGGTGTCGGGGCCGGTCGGCAGCACCGAGAAATATTTCGGATAGTGGAACTCCGAGTTCACGTCGAGCGCGAACAGGCTGATGAAGGTCTTGCCCTTCTGCATGACGATCGGCATCGCCGGGGCGACTTCGTTGGTGGCATAGCCGGAAACCACCAGGTCGACTTTGTCGACGTCGAGCAGCTTGGTGTAGATGCCCGGCACGGTCGACGGATTGGACTGATCGTCGTAGTAGATCAGCTTGACCGGACGCCCGAGCAGCCCGCCCTTGGCGTTGGTATCTTCTTCCCAGATCTTGGCGCCGAGCAGCGTCTGCTTGCCGTTGGCGGCGAGCGGACCGGTCAGCGACATGCTGAAGCCGATCTTGATCGGGTCCTTGCTCTGGGCGGCGGCCGGCACGACGACCATGGCGCAGGCGGTGGCGGCCAGCGCCGCTCCCGACAGCCAGGTCAGTGTCCGGGATTTGAGTTTGTGCAGCATGTCGAATGTCCTCCCGATGGTTCTGCTTCGTTTGAAGTCGATTTATCCGCGCCGATAATGCCAGCGCCGGGCGCATTGGTCCACCCATGGGTGCGGACCCGCGCACCTTCATCCCGCAACGCGGCAAGACGGTATCGGCGCCGAACGACCGCCCGGCCACCGCTCCCATGGTGGCTTGTGGGCCAAGTAATGGGGATGGGCAGCTTCACCGAACGCCATTGGCGTGGTTCGCGCGCTCCGGTCCGAGAAGGTGGGCCGGTCAGGCCCCTTCCACCATGATCGTCTCCACCTCGCCCGCCCCGCTGCGTCGGAACGCCGCCGCCGCATCGTATTCGGGCGAGCGGAAGCAGGCGGCACCCTGCTCCAGCGTCGGGAACTCGATCACGATGAAGCGGTGGAATTTGTCCGGCCCCTCCATGATCTCGAAGCGGCCGCCGCGCGCCAGCACCTTGCCGCCGTATTTGGCGATGATGTCCGGCACGAGGTCGGTGTATTTCTTGTATTCGACCGG
Organism: Bauldia sp.; assembly: GCA_035549395.1. GTDB lineage: Bacteria > Pseudomonadota > Alphaproteobacteria > Rhizobiales > Kaistiaceae > DASZQY01. Next base: position 3,393 of record DASZQY010000060.1, on the reverse strand, counting down.
ATCGTTGATCTTCGAACGCGCAACCCAATAAGCCGGCATGGTCGTCTCTCTTTGAGTTCCAGGAGCGTTTGAGTTTGGATAGAGCCGGAGGCGTTCCGGCACGTCACGTCTTTGACGATGCAGCACAGTAAAGCCGTGCTTGCGCAGCACAAGATGTCGGCGGCCGGTCAACGCATTTCAACCGTTTCGGCTGTCGCGCCATGACGCAACGGCTGCGTCGTCGATATTGCATGCAAACGAATTCGTTGCGCGCTTTCACGCTTTGAAAGCACGCAGAGTGAGACATCGCAATTTGCCGTGGCCGCGACGGGACGGCGGCATAGTCGTCGGTTGACCCTCGGGCGGTTATCGCTACCATCGGCCAAAAGAAAAACGAAAACGACATCCAGGGAGGAATCACATGGACCGACGTCAATTCGTCGGCGCAAGCGCGGCCGCGGCCGCCGCTTTCGCCGTTCGTCCGGGCTTCGCGGCGGATGCCTATCCGGCGCACGCCATTACCTTCATCAATCCGTTTCCACCGGGCGGCGCCGCCGATGTGGTCGGCCGTCCGCTGGTGGCGGTGCTCGAGCCGATCCTCAAGCAGGCTTGCGTGATCGAGACCAAGGCCGGCGCCGCCGGTCAGGTCGGCGGCCAGGTCGCCGCCAACGCCAAGCCCGACGGCTACACGATGCTGATCCACATCGTGTCGATCTCCGGCTTCGCCGAAGTCGACAAGCTGTTTGGCCGCACGCCGAAATTCACGCGCGCCGATTTCATCCCGATCGCGCGGCTGACCGCCGGCCCGATGGTGCTGGTGGTGAACGATCAGCAGCCCTACAAGAACGTCAAAGAGTTGGTCGAGGACTGCAAGAAGAATCCCGACAAGCTCATCTTCTCGTCGTCCGGCCTGTACGGCGCGCTGCATCTGCCGCTGGCGCTGTTCATGAAATCGGCCGGCGTCAAGATGAAGCATCTGCCCACCAATGGCGGCGGGCCGGCGCTCACCGCGATCCTGGGCAATAATTCGCAGGTGCTCGCCTCTTCGATTGCGGCCGCCAGCGCGCATATCAAGGCCGGCAAGCTGCGTCCGCTCGCCTGTTTCGGCGCGACGCGCGCGGCGGCGCTGCCGAACGTGCCCACGCTCAAGGAGCAAGGCTACGACGTCGAGTTCTCGCTCTGGGTCGGCGTGTTCGCGCCGAAGAACACGCCGGCGCCGATCGTCGCTACGATGGGCGACGCGATCAAAAAGGCGACGGCGTCCGACACCTTCAAGAACGCCGTCCACAATATCGGCGACGAAGTCGCTTATCTCGATCAAGCGGGCTTCGCCAAGTTCTGGGACGAGGACGCCAAGCGGGTGGAAGACGCCGTGCACGCGATCGGGCGGGTGCAGGGTTAGTTAGGTTTCGGATAGACCCGGTCGTCATTGCGAGCCAACGGGTCCGGCCCGAAGTGGCCGGCCCGATGACAGGCTCCGCGAAGCAATCCAGCGATATCGGCCATCCAATCTGGATTGCTTCGTCGCTCTCGCTCCTCGCAATGACGACTCAACCCGGGAGTGCTCGCTTTTGTCACAGCAGGAGGCTCACATGGATCGGCGCACATTCGTCATCGGCACCGCGGCATCGGCCAGCGCGCTCGCGACCGGCGCGGCATTTGCTGCCGATGCCTATCCCTCGCATGCGATCACCATCGTCAATGCGTTTCCGCCCGGCGGCGCCAACGACATCGTGACGCGGCCGATCGCCGCCGCCATGGAGCCGATCCTGAAACAGCCGGTGGTGATCGAGACCAAGGCCGGCGCCGGCGGCCAGGTCGGCGCGCAGGTCGCCGCCTCCGCCAAGCCGGACGGCTATACGCTGCTCTCGCACAACAACGGCATTTCCGGTTATGCCGAAGTCGACAAGCTGTTCGGCCGCAAGCCGAAGACCACGCGCGAGGACTTCATCCCGCTTGGGCGCCTGGTGGCCGATCCGATCCTGATGCTGTGCAATGCCCAGCAGCCCTACAAGACGCTGAAGGATCTCGTCGACGACGCCAAGAAGCGTCCGGGCGCCATCATCTACAGCTCGGGCGGACTCTACGGCGCGACGCATCTGCCGGTCGCGCTGTTCGAAAAGGCCACCGGCATTCCCAAGATGCGCCATCTGCCGACCAACGGCGGCGGACCCGCGGTCACCGCTTTGCTCGGCAACAATGCCCAGATCAGCACGCAGACGACCTCGGCGACGCTCCAGCACATCAAGAGCGGCAAGCTGCGCGCGCTCGCTTCGTTCGGCGGCACGCGCTCGAAGGTGCTGCCCGACGTGCCCACGCTGAAGGAACTCGGCTACAACGTCGAATATTACCTGTGGGTCGGCCTGTTCGCGCCCAAGGGTACGCCGGCCAATATCGTGGCGATATTGGACAAGGCCATCGGCCAGGCGGCCAATTCGGATCAGTTCAAGACCACGATCGGTAATATCGGGCTCGAGCCCGGCTATCTCGACGCGGCCGGATTCGCCACGTTCTGGGCGGCCGACGCCAAGAATGCCGACGAGGCGGTGCAACTGATCGGGCGGGTCGGGTGAGCAGACTCTGCGTCGTGCACTTGGGGGCCGCCGCGAGGCGGGTGTGAGGCCATGAACTTGCGAGCGGATCACGTCGCCGGCGCGGCGTTCATCGTGTTCGGCGCGCTGGTGATCGCGCTCAGCGGCGATTTGCCGATGGGGCAGATGTCGATGCCGGGCTCCGGCTTCCTGCCCAAGATCGTGGCGGTGTTCGCCATGATCTTCGGGCTCGCGCTCATCCTGCGCGGCAGTGAGAGCCCGCCCTACGCGGACATCTCCTGGAGCGACGGCAAGCACGCGCTGATGGTGGTCGTGATCACCGCCGTCGCCACCGCGCTCTACACCACGCTGGGTTTCATCATCACCATGATCGCGATGATGGTGGCGCTGCTCGTGATCATCGAGCGGCGCAATCCGCTCTATGCGTTCGGCTACAGCGCCGGCGTCGTGCTCATCACCTACGTGTCGTTCGTCTATCTCTTGAAGACGCCGATGCCGGAAAGCCCGTTCGGTTATTAAGGCATTCGGGTGCGGTGGAATCTAGACCGTCATTGCGAGGAGCCCTGAAAGGGCGACGAAGCAATCCAGTGTCGAGCGCTCGGCTTCTGGATTGCTTCCCCCTCGCTACGCTCGGGGTCGCAATGACGGATCAACATTATCGGCAAGCAATCTAGGGCATCATGGAAACCACCCTTCTCAGCCTGGGCCACGGCTTCGCCATCGCCGCCGAGCCGTCCAATCTCTGGTACGCCTTCTTGGGCTGCCTGGTCGGCACGCTGGTCGGCGTGCTGCCCGGCATCGGGCCGCTCTCGGGCATATCGATCCTGCTGCCGGTCACCTTCGGGCTCAACGCCACGCAGGC
>DASZQY010000059.1:0-4239 GCA_035549395.1 Bauldia sp. | reverse complement strand
GGGCGCTACGACCTGTGCACGCCGATCTCGACCGCCTGGGCGCTGCACAAGCAATGGCCGGACGCGGACTACCGGCCGGTAGCCGACGCGGGCCACGCGATGACCGAGCCCGGGATCATCGACGAACTCATCGCGGCGACCGAAAGATTCAAGGACAGAAAGGCTTAAGCCGGCTGGCGGCCGTGCTTCAGGACGCGGACGAAATCGAGCAGGCGATCGACAACGGCGGCCAGCGGATTGGGCCTGGCGGCCGCGACGGCGGGGGCTGGCGGCAGCGGCGGCGCGGGCACGGCGACTTCGGTCCTGGGCGCCGCCAGGCCGTCCACGCGGTGGCCAAGCAGCGCGACATCGGCGGTCAGCTTCGCGACCTCGGCGGCCAGCGCCTGGAAGCGCGATTCGTCAACTCCGGCAATGGGTTCGCAGCGCCAGACGCCGTTCGTCGCGCGGCAATGGGTGACGGCGCCCGTCATCGTATCCAGCCGCACGAAGCCATCCTTCGCCGCGCTCAGCGCGTAGCGCGGCGCATCGTCGGCGTGCGCCGTCGAAGCGGCGATGCACAGAACGAGCGCGAGGGGATAAGTCGGGCGCATGTCCCCTACTATACACACGCGAAGCGGCGGCCGGACAGCGGGCCGGACAGACGGCGGACGGCGCTTGCGGCGCAGTCGCGGCATCTCTAGCTTCGCCGCCGAAACGATGGCGACGCTCTACAAAATTCTCCCGGCAAGCCTCTGGCGCGACGCGGTTTCCGCCGGAAGGTTCGACGGATCGCCGATCGACCGCCGGGACGGTTTCATCCATTTCTCGCTGGCCGGACAGGCGGAGCGGACAGCGGCGCTGCACTTCGCCGGCGTACACGACCTTGTGATTGCGGCATTCGACGAATTTTCGCTCGGCGACGTGCGCCACGAACCGTCGCGGGGCGGCGATCTCTTCCCGCACCTTTACGGTCCACTCGACCCCAAGCGGGCGCTGTGGGTGAAGCCGCTGCCGCTTGGCGGCGACGGGCGGCACCTCTTCCCGGAGCTCCCGCCGTGATCTACGCGCTGGCGCGCCCGTTCCTGTTCACGCTCGACCCGGAGACGGCGCACCGCGCCGCCATCGCTGCGCTCCAGAGCGGGCTGACACCGCACGCGCCGGCGAGCGACCCGAAACTCCGGCGAACCGTGATGGGTCTCGACTTTCCGAACCCGCTCGGCCTGGCCGCCGGCTTCGACAAGAACGCCGAGGTGGTCGACGCCGCCCTCGCCCTCGGCTTCGGCTTCGTCGAGGTGGGCAGCGTCACGCCGAAACCGCAGCCGGGCAACCCGAAGCCGCGCGTGTTCCGCTCGGTGGCCGACCGGGCGATCATCAACCGCCTTGGCTTCAACAGCGAAGGTCACGACGCGGTGCACGCGCGGCTGGCCAAGCGGCGGAGCCGCGGGATCGTCGGCGTAAACCTCGGCGCCAACAAGGACAGCGATGACCGGGTGGCCGACTACGCGCTCGGCGTGACGCGCTTCAGCGACGTGGCGAGCTACCTCGCGATCAACATTTCTTCGCCGAACACGCCGGGGCTGCGCGACCTCCAGGAACGCGAGGGCCTGACGCGGCTGACGGGAGCCATCGCCGAGGCGCGTGAGCGCGCCAGCCGGCGCGTGCCGATCGTGGTGAAGGTCGCGCCCGACCTCGACGACGAGGCGCTGGCGGCGATCGTCGAGACGATGATAGCCGCCGGCATGGACGGCATGATCATCTCCAACACGACGCTTTCCCGCGTGGGGCTGAGCCAACCCGGAATAGCCGCGGAGGCCGGCGGGATGTCGGGCCGGCCGCTGTTCGCGCCTTCGAACAAGATGCTGACGCGGGTCCGGGCGCTCGCCGGGACGCGGCTTGCGCTGATCGGAACCGGCGGGATCGATTCGGTCGGCGCGGCGCGGCAGAAGCTGATCGCCGGCGCCGACCTGATCCAGCTCTACACCGGCATGGTCTATGAGGGGCCGGAGCTGCCGGCGCGTATCGTGGCCGGGCTGGCGCAGGCCGGGTAGACGGTTCCGGGCGGGCGCGTTAGCGTCGCGGCACAGCTTCCACGAGGAGCAGACGGGGATGACCGGACGCAGCGGGCTGGCGGCGGCTATTTTCTGCGGCATGAGTGCGGCATGGGCGACCGTGCCGGCGGCAGGCGCGGCCCCGGCCGAGGGGGCGCCCGCCCTCGCCGATCTGGTGGCGAAGGTCGCGCCGAGCGTTGTCTATGTGACCGCGACGGACACCTCCGCCAACAAGGTCGGAGCGTTCGGAACCGGCGTGATCGTGGGCGACGGCGAGGTGCTGACCAACGCTTTCCTGGTGCTGCACGGCGACAAGCTGACGATCGACTTCGCCGACGGCAGCAGCGCCGACGCGACGATCGCCGGGAAAGACCTCAACAACCAGCTCGCGATCCTCAAGGTGACGGCGCCGGCCGGGACGAGCGCGGCGACCTTCGGCAGCTCGGCGGCGCTGAGGCGCGGCGACGCGGTCTTCGCGCTCGGCAACTACGCCTCCATCTCGGGCATGGCCTCGACCGGCATCGTCGCCGACAACAACGCGCAAGTGGACGCGACCAGCGCACGCTATGTGGCGAGCACCGCCGGCACCTACCCGGATGACCGCGGCACGCCGCTGTTCGACATGCAGGGCGAGCTCGTCGGGCTGGTCGCCGAGCAGCTCGCCGTGGGCGATGGCGCCCGCCTCGCTCTCGCCACGCCGGGCGACACGATCAAGGCCGAGATCGATGAACTCGCCGCGGGCGACGTGACGCACGGCTGGCTGGGCATCACCATCCGCGACGCGACGACGGCCGAGGCGGCGAAGGGCGGCGTGTTCATCACCGCCGTCGCGCCCGGCAGCCCGGCGGTCGAGGCGGGGCTCGCGGCCAACGACATCATCACCGCGGTCAACGGCAGTGCCGTGACGCGGGCGGCGGAGGTGTCGCGGTCGGTATCCGGCCTGGCGGCAGGAACGAAACTCTCGCTCGACGTTTCGCGCGGCGGCTGGTCGAAGACGGTGGAAGTGACGCTGGGCGACCTGGCACAAGCGAGGACGCCGCCACAGCAGCCACAGATCGGCGACAGTGCCGGCGCGGCGCCGCCGGCGGCGGGAGGCGACGCCGGCAGCGACTTCATGAAGGAGTTCAACAAGACCTTCGGGCAGTTTCCGAACGCGCCGCAGACGCCGGCGGCGGGAAACTAGCCGCGCCCTAGGAGGCGGACGCCGCGCCTTCCACCGGGAAGGCCGCGCCGACCCTGGCGCGGGCGCGCCAGACGAGCGTGAAGCCGCGCACCAGCAGAAAGACGAGAAGACCTATCCACCAGCCGACGATGCCCAGCGCCAGCGACAGCAGCCCGCCGACGGCGAGATAGACGAGGAGCGAGAGCAGCATCATGTTGCGCATCTCGACCGACCAGGTGGCGCCGATGAAAACGCCGTCCATCTGGTAGGCGAGCGTGCCGCAGAGCGGAAACAGCGCCGCCCAGACGAGCACGCCCCGGGCCGCCGCACGCACCGGCGCGCTGGTGGTCATGACGTTGACGATCGCCGGTCCGGCGACGAGCAGGATGAGCGTCAGCGTCGCCCCGACGACATAGCCCCACGTGACGGTGAGGCGCACGGCGCGATCAAAGGCCGGGCGGTAGCGGGCGCCGATGGCGCGGCCGGCAAGCTGCTCGGCGGCGGCGGCCAGCCCATCCAGGAAATAGGCGGCGAAGATGATGAGATTCATCAGGATCTCGTTCGCCGCCAGAACGACATCGCCGGCGCGGGCGCTTTGCGCAGTGAAGAAGGCGAATGCGAACATGAGCGCGAAGGAGCGGATGAGAATATCGCGGTTGAGCGCGACGAGGCGGCGGAAGGCGGCGAGATCCAGCACGCGGGCGCGACCCGGCAGGGCGCGGCGATCGGTGAGCCGCGCGACCATCGCCAGCCCGAGCAGCGTGGTGACGCTTTCGGCAGCGACGCTGGCCCAGCCGACGCCGGCGACGCCGAAGCCCAGGCCATGGACGAGGACCAGCGAGACGACGATGTTGACGCCGTTCAGCACAAGCTGGAGGGCAAGGCCATGACCGGCGCGGCCAAGGCCGATCAGCCAGCCGAGGATGACGTAGTTGGCGAGGGCCATGGGCGCGGCGAAAACGCGGATATTCCAGTAGGCGCGCGTCGCCGTCTCGACCGCCGCGCTGCCGCCGATGAGGTGCTGGGCGAAGGCGAAGATCGGCGCATTCA
>DASZQY010000058.1:0-10308 GCA_035549395.1 Bauldia sp. | reverse complement strand
CCCCACCCATACCACGACAAGGCCGCGTTCGCGTACCGCCACTCCTGATCCTCGCTTCTCGCCGGTATTGTCGAAGCAGTCATATTCTCTCTCCTCTATCTTCGTGTATGATCGTCTTTGCGAGTGGATATCTTAGCGGATAAGATAATGTCGTCAAGACCACAGGTCGCGCGACCAGCCTCCCGGCAACGACTCATTGATGAACTGAACCAGGCAGCGCGCGAGGCCAGCGGCCTTGGTGTAATGTTCGGCGAGACGGTGGCACGGCAACTGGGGCTGGATCAGACGGCGGTCGAGTGCCTCGGCATCATCGCCGACACGGACAACGTGACCGCAGGTGCGCTAGCCGGAGCCACCGGTCTGACGACGGGCGCGGTTACCGGCGTGATCGACCGCCTGGAGGCCGCCGGATTCGCGCGTCGCGTCCGCGACGCCAGCGACCGTCGCAAAGTCTACGTACGTGCAACCGCACACGCGCTTCGCAAGGCTGAAGCCTACTATGGCCCACTCGGCCGCGCAGTAAACGCCCTTGCCGCGCGTTACTCGGACGAGGAAATCGCCCTGCTGGCGGATTATTTCGGCCGCACGCGCGAGCTCATGCAAGCCGAGATCGCGCGTTTGCAAAGGCCGCGGCGGGGAAAGCGCACGGTGGAAGACTAGATCGCTTCGCCGCGGAGCAGGCGTGGCGCATCGCCCCGATCGCCGGATGCCTCGCCCATGAACAGCGTTTTCAGGCCGGGCAGCCGGTCCACCAGCCCGAGACCGATGTCACGCACCAGCCGGGCCGCCGAGTTGTCATTGGCAAAGAGCCGGTTAAGCACGTCCGTGATCATCGCCATCTCGGCCGTATCGTAGCGCCGCCAGCGTTGGTAGCGCTCGAGTACGCCGATGCTGCCGATGTCGAGCCCAAGTCGATGCGCCTCGACGATCGTCTCGGCCAGAGCAGCGACGTCCCGGTATCCGAGGTTCAGACCCTGGCCGGCGATCGGGTGAATCGTGTGTGCTGCATCGCCTGCCAGCGCAAAGCGCGGCCGCACGAACTCGCGCGCCAGCGAAACGGCAAGCGGAAACGCCAGCGGCTTTCCAGCGACCTTGATCGTGCCGAGCCGGCGTCCAAACCGGCGTTCGAGTTCGACCGCAAACACCAGGGGGTCGCCCGCGACGAGACGTGCGGCGACATCGTCGGGCTCTGTCCACACCAGCGACGAACGATGCCGGCCTTCCGCATCGTCGACCATCGGCAACATCGCGAAGGGTCCCGAAGGAAGAAAATGCTCCTCGGCGCGGCCGCCATGCGGGCGTTCGTGTTCAACCGTGGCGACGATGCCGGTTTGTCCGTAGCGTCGGCCGATCGTTGCGACCCCCGCCAGTCCCCGAAGACGGGAACGAACGCCGTCCGCGGCTATGAGCAGGCGGGAATCGACGCGCCGGCCATCAGCCAGCATAGCCTCGATGGCAGATGGCTTGACCTCGAAATCGCTCACCGCGGCGGGAGCGATGGTGGTGACCCCCGCCGCCGTTGCCGCGTGCCGCAACGCTGCGACCACGACGCCGTCGGCGACGACGTGCGCCGACGCGCCGTCGGCCTGCGCCGCCGTGGCAAAGGTCAGGAAGACCGGCCGAACGAGGTCGTGCGCCCGACTGTCGGTGACGACCATCTCGGTGACCGGCTGCGCCTGAGGCACGATCGCATCCCACACACCGAGTTCGACCAGCATGTTGCGACCACCGGCCACGATAGTGGAGGCCCGGCCTTCGCGGCTAGCCGCATCGGGGGGCGCGGCGTCGACGAGGGTCACCGCCAGCGTCGGTGCAAAACGGCGAAGCGCCAGGGCGAGCGTCAGGCCCACCTGCCCTCCGCCCGCGATCAGAACGTCCATATCCATATACCGATCATAGCAGAACCGCGGCAGATGCTGCCGGGGCGCATGCCAGTCATGGCGTCACGATTGAGGTGGCATTAAGCGCGCCGTGCTAGTAGCCCCTCGCCATGATCGATCCAGTTGAGACGCTGCTCGCCACCCTCGACCTCGAGCAGCTCGAGGAGAACCTCTACCGCGGGCGTTCGCCGCAGGTGGGCTGGCAGCGCGTCTTCGGCGGCCAGGTGATCGGCCAGTCGCTCGTCGCCGCCGCGCGCACCGTGACCAATCGCATGGCCCATTCGCTGCACGCTTACTTCATGCGCGAAGGCGATCCCGCGGTTCCGATCATTTACGAGGTCGATCGCATCCGGGACGGCAAGAGCTTCACGACACGCCGCGTCGTCGCCATCCAGCACGGCCAGGCGATCTTCTCGATGAACGCATCCTTTCAGATGGCCGAAGAGGGACTCGACCACCAGATTTCCATGCCGGACGCTCCACCCCCGGAGTCGCTGGCGAGCGAAAGCGAGCTACAGGCAGCGTACATGCATGCGGCACCGGAAGGTGTGCGCCGGTACTGGGAGCGACCGCGGCCGATCGAGCTGCGGCCCGTTGACCTTCGCCATTTCCTTTCCCGGGACAAGCTGCCACCGCAACAGCTCGTCTGGGTGCGCGCCACCGGACGACTACCGGACGATCCCGAGATCCACCGCTGCGTGTTGGCTTACGCCTCCGACATGACGTTGCTCGACACTGCCTTGTTCGCCCATGGCCGCGTGGTCTTCGACCGCGACCTGCAGGCAGCGAGTCTCGACCACGCCATGTGGTTCCATCGCGATTTTCGCGCTGACGAATGGATGCTGTATGCCGCGGATAGCCCGTCCGCCTCCGGCGCACGCGGCTTCACCCGCGGGTCCCTCTTTACCCGCGACGGCCGATTGGCCGCCTCCGTGGCGCAGGAAGGTCTGATCCGGCTGCGCCAGTCGCCCAGGATATAGGCAAAAGCGCAAAAATGCACAGAAACTGTGCATAGGCTCGCTCGTCGCGTCCCGCTGCCATGGCGCGGCCGCAAATCTGCCCGCCGATTCAGCAGTTTCCCGCCTGCACCAGCAAAGTTGGCACAGACCTTGATTTAGGAGCGGACGGTCGACGCCGTCGGCGGTTGTCTGCTGCCTGTGGCATTTACCGACATTACTCGGGCTTCGTGCGTTCGCTGTCGCGGACGGCGGGCAACAAACGGGGAAAGCGAGCGCCATGAAAATTGTGATGGCCATCATCAAGCCCTTCAAACTCGACGAGGTGCGCGACGCCCTCACCGCGGTCGGCGTGCAGGGTCTGACCGTGACGGAAGTGAAGGGCTACGGACGGCAGAAGGGACATACCGAGATCTATCGCGGCACTGAATACGCGGTGAGCTTCCTGCCCAAGATCAAGATCGAGATCGGCGTTCCTGCCGACCAGGTCGACAAGGTGGTCGACGCGATCACCGCGGCCGCCAAGACCGGCCAGATCGGTGACGGCAAGATCTTCGTCTACTCCATCGATCAGGCCGTGCGCATTCGCACCGGCGAGACCGACAACGACGCGCTGTAAGGAGACGCTGACTATGAATACCCGTACTACAAAAACTCTCCTCGGCGCCGCCGGCATACTGCTGGCCTTCGCCCTGCCTGCGCTGGCGCAGGATGCCGCTCCGGCGACCGACGCCGCCGCGGCCGCCGCCCCCGCCGCCCCGACTTTTGATACCGGCGACACCGCCTGGATGCTTACCTCGTCGGCCCTTGTGCTGATGATGACCATTCCGGGCCTGGCGCTCTTCTATGGCGGCATGGTGCGCAAGAAAAACGTTCTCGCCACGGTCGCCCAGAGCTTCGCGGCCACCGCGCTCATAACGGTGCTGTGGATGGTGATTGGCTACTCGATAGCCTTCACCACCAATCCGAACGCCGGCATGAACAATTACCTCGGCTCGTTCAGCTACTTCCTGCTGGCACCGATGGGCCTGGACGCGGTCAACCCGCTGGCGCCGACTATCCCTGAGTCGGTGTACATGTTCTTCCAGATGACCTTCGCGATCATCACGCCGGCCCTGATCGCCGGCGCACTCGCCGACCGCATGAAGTTCTCGGCCTTCCTGTGGTTCATGGGCCTGTGGCTCATCTTCGTCTATTCGCCGATCGCCCACTGGGTGTGGGGCGGCGGCTGGATCGGTCAGCTCGGCGCGCTCGATTATGCCGGCGGCACGGTGGTGCACCTGAATGCCGGCACAGCGGGCCTCATCACCTGCCTGGTCCTCGGCAAGCGCATCGGCCTCGGCCAGGACAACATGGCCCCGCACAATCTCGTGCTTTCGGTGATTGGCGCCTCGCTGCTGTGGGTAGGCTGGTTCGGCTTCAACGCCGGCTCGGCCGCCCATGCCGACCACAACGCCGGCATGGCCGCTGCGGCAACGCAGATCGCCACTGCCGCGGCAGCACTCGGCTGGATGTTCTCCGAGTGGCTGGTCGCCAAGAAGCCGTCGGTTCTGGGCATGATCTCTGGCGCGGTTGCCGGTCTGGTCGCGATCACCCCGGCCTCGGGTTTCGTCAACCCGGTCGGTGCCCTCATCATCGGCATCGCGGCAGGCATCGTCTGCTACCTGTCGGCCGTGCACATGAAGAAGGTGTTCGGATACGACGACGCGCTCGACGCATGGGGTGTCCATGGTGTCGGCGGCGCGCTCGGCGCGCTGCTCACCGGCGTCTTCGCCTCGAACGCCATCAACTCGGTCGCCCATGGCTGGCTGCTCGATGGCAACCCGGCCCAGATGCTGGCGCAGATCTACGATATCCTCGGCACATTCATCTACTGCGCGATCGTGACGTGGATCATTCTCAAGATCATCGACGTCGTGATCGGTCTTCGTGTCTCCAAGGAGGTCGAGGTCGAAGGGCTCGATATCAACCTCCACGGCGAAGTGGTTCAGTAACGCGCGTCCTTTCCTCCCAAAGGTGCGTTCTTCCGGCCGGGCCAAAAGCCCGGCCGGCTTTCTTTGGCGGCCCGCCTTGTCACGGTTCCGCCACGGCTTAATCCCGGCTTTACCACCGCGCTTTACCGTAAAACCCGGCCTTTTCCCTGAGAGCCGGACCTGTAGCCATGCGTACGCAAGAGCGTTCCTCCCGCCTGTCGTCGTTCTTTCTGGCAGGCGATGGCACGCTTGTGCGGCTCGTTCGCCGCAACCTGTCGGCCATCGTCGGCCTTGCCGTTCTCGCCGTTGCGGCCGCTTTTGCCGCCAGCCTTGCCACCTGGACGGTCGATGATCCGAGCTTCAGTCACGCTACCGATCATGGTGCGCGCAACGTTCTCGGATTCCCCGGCGCAATCATTGCCGATCTCCTGACCCAACTCCTTGGCCTCGCGGCGTCGCTCTTTCTTGTGCCGCCGGTCATCTGGGCCTGGCGTGCGGTTTTCGGGGCACCGAGCCGCCTCGACTGGAAGACGCTCGTGAGCTGGATACTGGCGACTTTGGCTGTCGCGCTGGCCTTGGCCAACATCGCGGCACCGGCCTCATGGCCGCTGCCCACCGGCCTCGGCGGAGTGCTCGGAGACCTGCTCCAGAAGTTCCCGTCCCTGGCGCTCGGCCATGCGCCGCACGGCGCATCAGCCTTTGTGACCGCCGCGCTCGCCGCTTTTGCCGCCCTGATCCTCGCTCTGCACGCCTGCGGACTTATTCTCCGTTTCGACTCCACCGAGGGCGGGCGGGCTCCCGCCGTACGGCCGTCAGCCAGGGTTGCTGTCGCCCATGACGAAGATGACGACGAGGAAGACGAGGGCTCGCTGGAGGCAGACGATACCTCCGACGAAGACGACGGTGAGGGTGAAGGGTACGACCTTGACGATGAAGATGAGGACAAGCCGTCCCGCCTTTCGGTCGTTGCGGGCGCTCTCACGCACTTCGGTCTGAGCATGGCGGCGGTTTTGCGCCGGCGCATGCTGAACCGCCGCCGCTCGGCGGTGCGTTCCCTTATCGACGAGGACGCATTCCGTACCGGCCGCATCGAGCCGCGGTTCGGTGAAGCGGGCGCCGTCGAACCCGCGATGGACGACGACGCGGGCACGCTGCCTGATCTCGACGACGAAGAGATCCCGGGCTTCGAGCTTGAAGCCGAGGATGACGCGCCTCCGGCACGCAGGCGTGCACCGGCAAAGCCAAAGGTCATCAAGGCCAAGGCCGCGAAGAAGGCGAGGTTTGAGCTGCCGTCGCTCGATCTGCTGGCCGAGCCGAAGCCAGGCGAGCGCAAGAACACCATCAGCCCGGCGCAGCTCGAAGCCAACGCCCGCATGCTGGAAGGCGTTCTCGACGATTTCGGCGTCAAGGGCGAGATCATAAACGTGCGCCCAGGCCCCGTGGTGACGCTTTACGAACTGGAGCCCGCTCCCGGCATAAAGTCATCCCGCGTCATCGGTCTCGCCGACGACATTGCGCGATCGATGTCGGCGATCGCCTGCCGTGTCGCGGTCATCCCCGGCAAGAACGCGATCGGCATCGAGCTCCCGAACGCCAAGCGCGAGACGGTATACCTGCGTGAACTTCTCTCGGCGCCGGACTTTTCGGAATCTAAGGCGCGTCTGGGCCTTGGCCTCGGCAAGACGATCGGTGGCGAGCCGGTCATCGCCGATCTTGCCCGCATGCCGCATCTGCTCGTCGCCGGCACCACCGGCTCTGGCAAGTCCGTCTCGATCAACACCATGATCTTGTCGCTGCTCTATCGCTGGACGCCCTCCGAGTGCCGCATGATCATGATCGATCCCAAGATGCTCGAGTTGTCGATCTACGATGGCATCCCGCACCTGCTCACCCCGGTCGTGACCGACCCGAAAAAGGCGGTGGTCGCACTGAAGTGGACGGTGCGCGAGATGGAAGACCGCTATCGCAAGATGTCGAAGCTCGGCGTGCGCAATATCGACGGCTACAACGCCCGCCTGGCGCAGGCGCTGGCCAAGGGCGAGACCCTCTACCGGACCGTCCAGACCGGCTTCGACGAGGATAGCGGCGAGGCCGTCTACGAGAAGGAGGCGCTCTCTCTCGACCCGATGCCCTACATCGTGGTCATCATCGACGAGATGGCCGACCTGATGATGGTCGCCGGCAAGGACATCGAGGGCGCGGTGCAGCGCCTGGCACAGATGGCACGCGCCGCCGGCATCCACGTCGTTATGGCGACGCAGCGGCCTTCGGTCGATGTGATCACCGGCACTATCAAGGCCAACTTCCCGACGCGCATTTCCTTCCAGGTCACGTCGCGCATCGACAGCCGCACGATTCTCGGCGAGCAGGGCGCCGAGCAGCTGTTGGGTCAGGGCGACATGCTCTACATGGCCGGCGGTGGCCGCATCACCCGCGTCCACGGACCCTTCGTTTCCGACAAGGAAGTCGAGGAGGTCGTCGCGCATCTGAAGGCGCAGGGCGCGCCGGAATACCTGACGGCCGTGACGATGGACGCCGATGCCGAGTCGGGTGAAGGCAGCGCCGGCGAAGGCATGGGCGGAGAGGATGGCGAGGAATCTAACGACCTCTACGACCGCGCCGTCGCGATCGTGCTCCGCGACCGCAAGGCCTCGACGAGCTATATCCAGCGCCGCCTGGCGATCGGATACAATCGCGCCGCTTCGATCATCGAAAAAATGGAACAGGAAGGCGTGGTGGGTCCGGCCAATCACGCCGGCAAGCGCGAGATCCTCGTGCCAGAGGACGAGACCGCGGCGTTCCGCTAAGCGTTCTGACGGAGCGCCGTGAATTCGCCATATCGCACGACTATCGCGCGTGCCGTGAAAGCCGCCGTCGCACTCCGAACCATTGCCGCAGCGCTGGTGTTGGCCGGCCTGCCGCCTCCAGCGTTGGCATCTGCCGACGAGATAGTACCGCTGCCGCACCTGCGGCCGGCAGCGGCCAGTGCCGCGGCTGGCGGAGCAAGCGCTGCCGCGACCGCGGCTGCCAGGCCCAACGCCAATGTTCCCTTCGATCCGAGACTGCCGCTCAGTGCCGGACAGCAACAGGCGCTGGCCAACGTCGATGCGTATCTGAATTCCTTCTCACTGATGGAAGGCAAGTTCATCCAGATCGCGCCCAACGGAAACCAGTCCGATGGCATCTTCTTCATCAGCCGCCCAGGCAAGATACGCTTCCATTTCAACCCCCCTTCGCAGGTCGACATCATCGCTTCCAACGGCAAGGTCGCGGTCCGCGACCAGCGTGTCGGGACGCAGGATGAGTATCCCCTGTCGAAGACGCCCCTGCGCTACCTGCTCGCTGATCACATCGACTTGCTCCAGCCCGGGCTGGTGAACGACGTACAGATCGGCAACGGGCTGATCCAGGTTACGATCGTAGAGAAAAGCAACCTGGTGTCCGGCCAGATCACGATGACCTTCGATTCGAGCACGTACGCCCTTCAGCGTTGGGTCGTCACCGACGCGCAGGGCGGACAAACCTCCTTCGGGATCTACGACACCGTTATCGGGAAGCCGCAGAATCCTCAGCTTTTCTGGATCGTGGACTAGCCACCAAAACCGCTGGTGTTGCGGGCATTGCGCGGTCTTGAAAGGCCCCCGCCACAACCCATTTATTTGGTCATAGCGGGCCGCCTGATTTCGGTAGCGCCCCCCGTCTCGCCGAAGGCGGTCCGTGAGCGCCGGCTTTGTTTGCCAGGCGCTAGCGCGAGTAACACCGCGTAAAGAGCGCCCAGTCTCCCCCGGGACTGGGCGTTTCTTTTCACGACCAAGTGATGACTAGCGTCGCCCGCTGGCGGCGACCTGATCGATCCGCGCCAGGGCCTGGCGCACCTTGCCGAGATCGAACACGGTGGCGCTCAACCGTTCCGACAGCGTGGCCCTCATGCGCACCGCCGCCTGCGGATATTCGGTAAGCATGCGCGTGATGAGCTTGCGGTCGATCTCGATGACTTGGCTCGCGACTGCCGCCGTGGCCGTTGCCGGACGGCGGGTCTCGACAAACAGCGCGATCTCCCCGATCAGCGTCCCGGCATCGCAGGCCACCGGCTGTCGATCCTCGCCCGGTTCGCCCACCGTCAGATCGACGCGGCCACTCGACACGACATACCCGGACTGCGCCCGGGCGCCCTCGCGAAACAGAACCTGACCCGCCACCAGCTCGAGCCTGACCGCGCTGAAAGCAATCAGCCGGAGCTGTTCCGTGGGCAAATCGGCAAACAGCGGGACGCGCTTGATGAGGGCGATGTCGCCGTCGAGGCTCATGGAGTTCGTGACACCCCGTCAGCCACGCTAGGGCACCAGCTTGTAGCCGCCGGCCTCGGTGACCAGCATCTCCGCCTTCGATGGATCGCGCTCGATCTTTTGCCGCAGACGATAGATATGGGTTTCGAGGGTGTGGGTAGTGACGCCGGAATTGTAGCCCCACACTTCGTGGAGCAGGACATCGCGGGTGATGACCTTCTGCCCGGCGCGATAGAGGAATTTCAGGATCGCCGTCTCCTTCTCGGTGAGGCGGATCTTCTGTCCCTTTTCGTCGATCAGTATCTTCGCGCTTGGCCGGAAGGTGTAGTGGCCGATGGTGAATACCGCATCCTCGCTCTGCTCGTGCTGGCGCAGTTGCGCCCGGATACGCGCAAGGAGCACCGCGAAGCGAAACGGCTTGGTGACATAGTCGTTGGCGCCCGCCTCCAGTCCGAGGATGGTGTCGGACTCGGAATCCTGGCCAGTAAGCATGATCACCGGCGCCTTGAAGCCGCTCTTGCGCAGGATCTTCACGGCCTCCCGGCCGTCCATGTCCGGCAGCCCGACATCCATGATGACCAGATCAAGTGGCTCCATCCGGGCGCGCTGGATGCCCTTGGTCGCCGTCCCCTCCGGCACGACATCGAACTCCTCGTACAGCGACAGCTGTTCGACGAGGCTGTCGCGAAGCATCTCGTCGTCGTCGACGACCAGGATCCTGCGTGCGGGCATGAGATACGCTCGGCCCTCGGTGGGAGACCAATATGGCCGAATCCCTTTGGAATCTTTGGGCCTTCAGGTGTAGACCCCATCCGCCGTGCGGGCAAGTTGCGGGGGGCTAACGTGGATAACAGGCGGGCAGGCCAGAAATGACCAGCCGCTCGCCCGTTCGCTCCCTCGATATCGTCGTCCGGACCGACGCCACGCGCGGCATCATCGCAGCACCGGGGATCTTTGCAGCATGCGCCATCGGCCGTTCGGGCAAGTCGGCCAACAAACGTGAGGGCGATGGCGCGACACCGGTCGGAGCATTCCGCCTCCGCGCCGTCCTTTACCGCCCCGATCGGGGGGCTCGTCCCCGAACCGCGTTGCCCGTGACCGCCATCACGCCAAATTCCGGCTGGTGCGACGATCCCGGCCATCCCGCCTACAACCGCCCCGTCACGCTGCCCTTTGCAGCGGGTCACGAAAGGCTATGGCGAAACGACCGGCT
>DASZQY010000057.1:0-6423 GCA_035549395.1 Bauldia sp. | reverse complement strand
GGACCTTCACCTCGACGCCGCCGTCCTTCGCCGCCTTCTCGACCGCCGCGTTGCCCGCGAGCACGATGAGATCGGCGAGCGACACCTTCTTGCCACCGGCGGCCGAGGCGTTGAATTCCTTCCGGATCGCTTCGAGCTTGGCCAGCACCTTGGCGAGCTGGGCCGGCTGGTTGACTTCCCAGTCCTTCTGCGGCGCCAGACGGACGCGCGCGCCATTGGCGCCGCCCCGCTTGTCGGAGCCGCGGAAAGTCGATGCCGAAGCCCAGGCAGTCGACACCAGCTCCGGCACTGCAAGGCCGGAAGCCAGAACCTTCGCCTTGAGGTCGGCGATGTCCTTGTCGTCGATCAGCTTGTGATCGACGGCCGGGATCGGGTCCTGCCAGATCAGCACTTCCTTCGGCACGAGCGGCCCGAGGTAGCGGGCGCGCGGGCCCATGTCGCGATGGGTCAGCTTGAACCAGGCGCGGGCGAAAGCGTCGGCAAACTGGTCCGGATGCTCGTAGAAGCGGCGCGAAATTTTCTCGTAGGCCGGATCGAAGCGGAGCGAGAGGTCCGTCGTCAGCATCGTCGGCTTCTTCTTCGCGCCACCGTGCGCGTCGGGAATATCCGCCGGGGCGTTCTTGGCCACCCACTGCTTGGCGCCTGCCGGGCTCTTGGTCAGCTCCCACTCGTACTTGAACAGATTGTCGAAGAAATAATTGCTCCACTTGGTCGGCGTCTGGGTCCACGTCACCTCGAGGCCGGCAGTGATCGCGTCGCCGCCCATCCCCTTGCCGTACTTGCTCTTCCACCCGAGGCCCTGATCTTCCAGCGCCGCTCCTTCCGGCTCGGGACCAACCAGCGACGGATCGCCGGCGCCGTGCGTCTTGCCGAACGAGTGGCCGCCGGCGATGAGCGCCACGGTCTCCTCGTCGTTCATCGCCATGCGGAAGAAGGTCTCGCGGATGTCTTTCGCCGCGGCGACCGGATCCGGGTTGCCGTTCGGGCCTTCCGGGTTGACGTAGATGAGGCCCATCTGGACGGCGCCGAGCGGCTCGGCCAGCTGACGCTCGCCACTGTAGCGCTCGTCGCCGAGCCACGTGCCTTCCGGCCCCCAGTAGAGCTCCTCCGGCTCCCAGACGTCGGTGCGGCCGCCGGCAAAGCCGAATGTCTTGAAGCCCATGGATTCGAGCGCGACGTTGCCGGCGAGGACCATCAGATCGGCCCACGAGATCTTCTGGCCGTACTTCTGCTTGATCGGCCAAAGCAGACGGCGCGCCTTGTCGAGGTTGGCGTTATCCGGCCACGAGTTGAGCGGCGCGAAGCGCTGCTGACCGGCCCCAGCGCCACCGCGGCCATCGGTGATGCGGTATGTGCCGGCGCTATGCCATGCCATGCGGATCATGAGCCCGCCGTAGTGGCCAAAATCGGCCGGCCACCAGTCCTGCGACTGCGTCATCACCGCCTTGAGGTCGGCAATGACGGCGTTGAGGTCGAGGCTCTTGAACTCCTTGGCGTAGTCGAAGGTCTCGCCCATCGGGTCGGACTTCTTCGAGTTGCGGTGGAGCACGCCGACGTCAAGTTGGTGAGGCCACCACTCGCGGTTCGATCTTCCTCCGTGAGCGACCGGGCATTTGCCCGCATCCGCATCCGACTTCGCGTCCATGGTAGCCTCCTTGTGGCGTATTGAGCATCGCCGCCGCACGCGATCGCGTGGCGGCCGAGCGTTGTCTGGAACGATGCCAAACCGAGCCCATAAAAACAAATCATATTCTGCCGCAGTCGTGATAAGAGAAGCTGATGATCACGCTGCGGCATCTGCGCTATCTGGAAGCCCTTGCCGAGACCGGGCATTTCGGCCGGGCCGCCGAGATCGCGGGCATTTCGCAGCCAGCGCTCTCCATGCAAATCCGCGAGCTGGAGCGGCAGCTCGGCGGAGCGCTGTTCGAGCGCCGCCCAGGTGGTCTGGTCATCACTCAACTCGGAGAGCAGGTGAGGGCGCGCGGCGCCGGCATCCTGGCGGCGGTGCGCGATCTCGAGGATACGGCGGCAGCGCGTGAAGGCGTGCTCTGTGGCCCGCTTCGTATCGGCATCATCCCATCGCTGGCGCCTTACCTTTTGCCGGAGTTGGTTTCGCTGGCGGCGGAACATTATCCCCGGCTGAAACCGACCATTCGGGAGACGGTGACTCGCACGCTGACCGCCGAACTGCTGACCGGCGGCCTCGACGTTATCATCGCCAGCCTGCCGCTTGGCGTTGGCGAGATCGAGGAGCGCGCCGCCTTCGAGGATCGCTTCCTGCTCGCGGCGCCTGTCGGTTCGATGCATGCCAAGCTCAAGCGGGCATCGGTGGAGCGGATTGCCGGCGAGGAGCTTCTGCTGCTCGAGGACGGCCATTGCCTGCGCGATCAGGCCTTGGCCATCTGTGGTTCAGCCGCGCCGCAGCATCTGCGCAGTTTTGGCGCAACGAGCCTGGCCACGATCCTGCATCTTGTGGCCGCTGGGCAGGGGGTGACGCTGCTCCCCGAGATTGCCGCGGATACGGTGCGCAGCGATCGCCGCATCAGGCTGGTACGCTTTGCCCGACCGGAGCCGCGGCGCACCGCAGGCATCGCGTGGCGGCGAAGCTCGCCGCGCGCAGCCGATTTCGAAGCCCTGGCGGAGCTTGTGGCGCAGGCCGGCAAAACCGTGATCGGCCGGGCAGAGAGCCACGCGAACAAACCCCAAAATCCGTGATGCGGGTCACTTGTCGAACAAGGGCTCCTCGACCTAGGCTTGCGTGATCGGGGGAAGGTTTGGGCGGCCGCCCCCGCATGGCGGCCGCGCTGTGACAGGGAGCCACCACAATGCGACTGATCAGGACGGCACTGGCGAGTGCGGTCATCGCGCTTGGCTGCGCCGGCGCGGCGTACGCCGACGCCAGTCATTTTAGCGGCGGAGACTACGATGTGCGCGGCACCAACCCGGACGGTTCGAAATACAAGGGCACGGCGGAGATCACGGTCACGAGCGACTCCACCTGCCGGATCGTCTGGCACATCGGCGAGGACGAGTCCGAGGGCATCTGCATGCGCAACGGCATTGCGCTGGCAGCCGCGTATTACCTGAACAAGGACATCGGCCTCGTCATCTACGAAATTCGCGACGACGACACGCTGGACGGCATCTGGACGATCGCCGACCAGGACGGCAGCGGTACCGAACTGCTGATTCCACAATAGCGCCGACGGCTTGCGAGACCACGGCGGGCCGCGCTACTAGAGCGCGACCCGTCGTTTCGTTTCAGCAATCAGGAACCCGAGCTATGGCCGTCGAGCGCACCTTTTCCATGATCAAGCCAGATGCGACGGCACGCAACCTGACGGGTGCTATCAACGCCAAGCTCGAAGCCGCGGGGCTGCGCATCGTCGCCCAGAAGCGCGTGTGGATGAGCCGCAAGCAGGCGGAAGGTTTTTACGCCGTTCATAAGGCGCGGCCGTTCTTCGGCGAGCTGGTCGACACCATGACGTCCGGCCCGACGGTGGTGCAGGTACTCGAGGGCGAGAATGCCATCCTCAAGAATCGCGAAGTGATGGGCGCAACCGATCCGGCCAAGGCCGCGGCGGGCACGATCCGCAAGGAATTCGCCAGGAGCATCGGCGAGAATTCCGTGCACGGTTCCGATGCCCCCGAGACGGCGCGCGAGGAGATCGCATACTGGTTCGCGGGCACCGAGATCGTCGGCTAGGCCCGACACACCTTCGCCACTTTCGCGCCGGACGCTGCTGGCTGTGCGGTCAGCAGAGGGGTCGGTTGATATGAGCCGGGCATTCGATTTCTCGCGCCTGCTTGCCGGATATTCCAGTGCTGCGGCCTTGCCGAAGCGCGTGTCGCCGGGAGTGGTGATTGCTGCCGTCGACGTCTTCGCCGTGCTGGTGGGTTTCGCGGCGATGCACGTCGGTGGTCTGGTGTGGAGCGGTGGGCATCCACCTGCCGCACCGTCGCTCATTGCGCCGGTCAGCGCCGATGATCAGGTGGCGACGGCCGTGCCCGATCCGCATCTCCGGCCGATTGTCGCGGCTATTCGCCTGCCCGCCGCGCCCGATGCGGCCGTGGTATTTTCCGCACCGGTGGTGACTGACCGGACCTTTGCCGGCGCAACAGCCTTTGCGCCCGCATCTTCAACTTCGACGGCACCGGAGCAGGTAGCAAGCACCCCGGACGAGCCCGCCGCCGCCGTCGTCGATCCAGACCAGCCGTCGCCGCCTGTGGCGAAGCTCGCCGATATCGCGATTTCCGGTCACCTGGCGCAGAGGCCGCTTGCGGTCACCGCATCCGCCGATACGACGCTGGACGATCTGCTGCTTTCGCGTGGCGCTGCGAACGCGAGCGGCGCGGGCGTCGCCGTCGCGATCAACGCCGGCACCGGCGTGACGCAGCCGGCAAATGTCGGAGCGACCGTCGCGGCGAGCGCGAACGTCGAAATCGCGAGCGCTGCGCCGGTGGTGCGCTCGGTCGCGACGACCGTCGGCGCGACGGTGGGCAACACCGTTGGCGGCGTGACGGGCGCGGTGCGCGGCCTGCTCAACTAGAGCGGCCGCCGCGAAAAGGCCGCGCTAATTCCCCGAAGTCACTGCACGTTCGCCCCAGTCAGTGGGCAGGATGACCGTCACCGCAGCCGCCGATAGAGGCCGTCGGTCCGAAGAGCGGCACGTACTGAGTAGGCTGCTCCGGTCTGGAAAGGCCGCGTCTGAGGGCGCGGCCTTTCTTGTCTCAGCGCCACTTCCGCGCGGCGCGATCGTCGTCGATGTGCGCTTCCACCCACTCGCCCGGCTTGCCCTCGGCAGGATGCTCCTTCTTCCAGAAAGGCGCGCTGGTCTTGAGGAAATCCATGACGAAACCGGCCGCGGCAAAGGCGGCATCGCGATGCGACGAGGCCGTGGCGACCAGCACGATGTCGTCGCCGACCGCGATTTTCCCGATGCGATGGATGACCGTGACGGCGATGAGCGGCCAGCGCGTCGCCGCCTCAGTGGCGATGCGCGCGATCTCGCTTTCCGCCATGCCGGGGTAGTGCTCGAGCTCCAGCGCGGCGAGGCGGCCGCCTTCATCGCGACATACTCCGGTAAAAGTCACGACCGCGCCGACGCCCGCAAATTGCCTGAGCCGCGCCATCTCCTCGCCGAGATCGAACCGCCCGGACTGCACGCGGACAGTGATCCTGTCCGGCACGTCAGCCGCCGGTCATTGGCGGAAACAGGGCAACTTCGCTGGCCCCGGCGAGCGGCGTGTCCGGCTTCGCATGCAGCCGGTCAACCGCTATCCGGATGGCGCGCGGCTCGGCCAGCGCGTGCTCGTATTCGGGACCACGACGCCTGAGCCAGGCGAGCAGGTCGCCTGCCGTCGTGACGTCAGCGGGCAGGGAGACTTCCTCACCCGGCCGTCCGATGCGCTCGCGTACCCACGCGAAATAGACAAGCTTCACGAAGCGTCTTCCATGAGGTGGCGCATGGAGGCCCGGAAATAGTCGTAGCCCGTGTAAAGGGTGATCAGGGCCGAGACCCAGAGCAGCAGCAGCCCGACGTAGGTGAAAATGCCGAGATCGGCGGTCAGGTAATAGCGCAGCAGGCGGTCCCCGGCCGGGCCGATGAGCAGGAAGCCGATGGCGACCATCTGCATGGTGGTCTTGTACTTGGCCAGCGTCGACACCGGGACGCTGACGTTCTTCAGCCCGGCGAGAAATTCACGCAGGCCGGAGACCGAGATCTCGCGGACGAGGATGACGATGGCGGCGAGCAGGGACCAGCTGCCGATGGTGCCCGACCAGACCAGCAGCATCAGGGCCGTCGCGACCAGCAGCTTGTCGGCAATCGGATCGAGCAGGCGGCCGATCGCCGACTGCTGGCCCCAGGCTCGGGCGAGATACCCGTCGAAGAAATCACTGATGCTCGCCAGAACGAAGACGGCAAAGGAGAACCAGCGGCTGGCGTTGCCCTCGAGATAGAAGCACAGGACCAGCGCCGGGACGGCGATAACGCGCGCGTAGGTCAGCAGATTGGGCAGCGACAGCGCGTGCGCGCTGATACCGCCGGCAATGCGACCCTCGGGGAGCGTCGGGCTGTCGTCCATGCTGGCCATCTTACCTCCACGAATCCGGTGACGCGACCCTACGGATACCGCGGCTATTCGGCATTCTCGTGAAAGAAGCCGTGAATGGCCCGCGCCATCTCGTCGGAAATCCCAGGGACGGCCCTCAGATCCTCGATACCGGCCCGGCTGACCGCCTTGGCGGTGCCAAAATGGCCGAGAAGCGCGCGCTTGCGGGTCGGCCCGATGCCGGCAATCTCGTCCAGCGGGCTGCGTGCGATGTCGGACTTGCGGCGGATGCGGTGCGAGCCGATGGCGAAGCGGTGGGCCTCGTCGCGCAGTCGCTGGACGAAATAGAGGACGGGATCGCGCGGCGGC
>DASZQY010000056.1:0-2200 GCA_035549395.1 Bauldia sp. | reverse complement strand
CTTCACGACGAGCAGGGTGGACGAGCCGCCGATGACGAAGCCGACGTAGAGCGGCCCCAGCGGCCCGAGCAACCCGGCGAAGCCGACGAACGAAAGCACGGTCGCTACCAGGAACCCGAAAACGATGATCAGCGGGTACTGGAAGGCGCCGGTGAGCAGAATGGTGCGGCCGCTCTTGATGATCTTGCCGACGTCCATCTCCAGCCCGATGACAAAGAGCAGGAGGACGAAGCCGAGTTCGGCGATGGTGTCGATGCTGGCGCTGTCGGTGACCAGCTTCAGCCCGAGCGGGCCGGCGACGATACCGGCGAGAATGTAACCGGCGATCGGCGGGATCTTGATGCGGGCGAACAGGATGGCAAGCACGCCCGACAGGAAGACGCCGATGCCGATGTCATGGACAAGCGGCGGCAGCTCGTTCTCGGCGGCGGCAGCCGGCGACGCCATCGCCGCGAGCATGGCCATGGCGAAAACGGTGATCCCGATCGCCTTTATCCCCGTCCGCCTCGCCATGTCCTGTCCGGCCCCCGTGCGGCTGCCGTCCGGCGCGAGCCCGCCGGCCGATTCAACCGCCGCTGCCACTTCAATCGGGCTACGGGCCCCTGGTCAAGTCGAGGGGAAGGCCGCCGGCAACCGCACGCCCGTGCGGCCCGCGAGCGACTGCTGTCCGGTGGCAATTGAGATAAACGGCGAGTTACGTTATCACCGCGTCAGGCACAGGCACCCGTAGCTCAGCTGGATAGAGCGCTGCCCTCCGAAGGCAGAGGTCGTGAGTTCGAATCTCGCCGGGTGCGCCAATTCCGTCATTTCAGGTCAACCCTCGGGATGGGCCTTCTGCCGTTTGGATGGTGCGATCGCGACTGCGCACGATCCCTGCCGCGGGGTTCAGACGTCATCCCTGCATTGTCAACCTTCTGAATTCTGCCAGAGGTTGACACGCTGTTTGGCTGCAATCGAGGCTGGGCACGCAATCTCGTGAAGTGATTCGGGGGGCCGGAAGCATGCGCATGCGGACCGGTATGACCGCGTCGCTTGTTTCGACGACCCGATCAGACAGTGCAGCAGCGCGGCGGCAATAGACAATCTCAACCGGATAAGCAGTTCGAACGGGCCTTTGGCCCATCAATCGCCGTAACAGCGCGGCGCTGCGCGGCTGTCGCGCTCGGAACGATCGGGTTACTTATGGCCGGTTGCGCGGCGGCGTCTGCCGATTGTTCGCCGTCCAACACCGGGACTTCCGGTCAGGACGCCATAACGTGCGATAGCTCCAGCAATCCGGCCGGCGCCAATGTCAGCGGCGGCGGCGCCAACGACACGATCACCATCCGTGACGGCGCCGCGGCAGGGCAGGTAAGTGGCGACGGCGGCGACGACACCATCAACCTCAAAGGCGGTTCCGCCACCTCCATCCTGGGCAGCAACGGGATGGACGAGATCAACCTGCTCGGCGGGACCGCCGGTTCCGTCGGCGGCGGGACCGGCACCGACACGATCACGCTCAAGGGCGCGACCGTCAGCGGGGCGATCACCGGCGACGGCGCCGCCGACACCATCAACCTGAAATCGGGCAGCGCATCGTCGGTCAGCGGAGGCGACGGCGACGATGAGATCACGCTCGACGGCGCAACGATCGCCGGCGCGATCACCGGTGACGCCGGCGAAGACAAGATCAGCCTGAACCCGGGCAGCGCCGGCTCGGTCGACGGCGGCGACGACAACGACAGTATCTTCCTCAAGGGCGCGACCATCTCCGGCACCATCGATGGTGGCGACGGAGACGACCTCATCAAGCTCAACTCGGCCGCCGACACGCCAGGCACCGGTTCGGCCGCCGCCGTTTACGGCGGAATCGGCAACGACACGATCCTGCTCGGCGGCGCCACCATCAGCGGTGTGATCTCGGGCGATGCCGGGGCGGACACGATCACCCTCGATGCAGGCGAAGCCGGTTCGGTTTCGGGAGGTGACGACGGCGATACGATTACGCTGGAAGGCGCGGCCATCGACGGCGCCCTCACCGGCGACCAGGGCAACGACGAGATCAACCTTACGTCGGGGTCGGCCGGATCGGTTGACGGCGGCACCGGCTACGACACGATCACGCTCGAGGGTGCGGCCATAAGCGGGACGCTCGCTGGGGGCGACGCGGACGACACCATCAAGCTGCTGGCGGGCTCCGCTGGCGATGTCGATGGCGGCA
>DASZQY010000055.1:0-9908 GCA_035549395.1 Bauldia sp. | reverse complement strand
GCGCGCCGGCAGGCCGTGCACGGTCAGCGCCAGCCGGCGTGGCGTGGCGAACGCCTTCGCGCCCTCATAGACCAGCCCCGCCTCGACCAGGGCGTCGGTCACCAGCTTCTGGAGATCGGCCGCCGCGCGCGTCTGCATGCGGGCGGGTATCTCCTCGGAGAAAAGTTCGAGCAACAGATCAGGCACGCGACGTCCTCCACCCGCATGCCGAATGACGTTTGTTCGTCCTCGCGCCTTCGTCGCTGCGGGCGAACGGGCGAGCCGGTATCTCCTCGGAGAAAAGTTCGAGCAACAGATCAGGCATCAGGGCACCGGCGCGAAGTCGATGCGGAAGCCGAACTCGATCACGGGCTCGCTGCCGCTCTCGTCGGTCTTCAGTTCGTGGACGGTGCGGGCCCAGAACACCACGCCGGGATCGGCGCTCTCCGGTCCTGTGCCGGTGATGAACAGATCGCGGAACAGCGCCAGGTCGCCCTCATCGAGAAACAGCGACAGCACGAAGGCGCGGTTCAACGAGGCCGGCGCGTAGGCGATGCGGTTGGCGCTCTTGGCGCCTTTGCGCGCGGCAAGAATGACCACGCCCGCAGTGCGCTGACCGCCTTCTTCGACGTTGGCGTTCAGGGTCGCCGTGCCGCGCAGCTCCATCCGTTCAGTGCGGTCGCGGCCATAGCTCACCGCGAGCGCCACGGAAACGACCGCGATGCGATGCTCGATCGCGATCGGCTCGACCGGTCGCGGCCGCTTCTTCGCCGGCACCGGCGCCTTGGCTGCGGGTTTCGGCTTCTTGCGCGCGATCTTCATGCCGCGCCTCCGCCGGCTGTCCGCAGCCAGGCCGCGCCGCACGCCTTGGCGAGTTCGCGGACGCGCAGGATGTAGCTCTGGCGCTCGGTCACGGCGATCACGCCCCGCGCGTCGAGCAGGTTGAAGGCGTGGCTCGCCTTGATGCACTGATCGTACGCGGGCAACGCCATCAGATGGCGCTCGCCACGGTCGCCGTCGTTCAGGTATTTCCGGCAGGCGGCCTCGGCCTTCCTGAACAGGTCGAACAGCATGTCGGTGTCGGCGTATTCGAAATTGTGCCGCGAATATTCCTGCTCGGCCTGCAGGAAGATGTCGCCGTAGCTCACCTTGTCGTTGGCGCCGCCGTTGAAATTGAGGTCATAGACGTTGTCGACGCCCTGCACGTACATCGCCAGCCGCTCGAGCCCGTAAGTCAGCTCGCCCGACACCGGCGCGCACTCGAAGCCGGCGACCTGCTGGAAGTAGGTGAACTGCGACACCTCCATGCCGTCGCACCAGCACTCCCATCCGAGGCCCCAGGCACCCAGTGTTGGGCTCTCCCAGTCGTCCTCGACGAAGCGCACATCGTGCAGCGCCATGTCGAGACCGATAGCGCGGAGCGAATCCAGGTAGAGGTCCTGCAGGTTGGGCGGCGACGGCTTCAGGATCACCTGGAACTGATAATAGTGCTGGAGGCGGTTGGGGTTCTCGCCATAGCGCCCGTCCTTCGGGCGTCGTGATGGCTGTACGTACGCGGCGCGCCAGGGCTTAGGCCCGAGGGAGCGCAGCGTGGTCGCCGGGTGGAAGGTGCCGGCGCCCATCTCCATGTCATACGGCTGCAGGATCACGCACCCCTGCTTCGCCCAGAAAAGCTGAAGCGTCAGGATAAGATCCTGGAAGGATCGCTGCGGCTGGAGGTCCTTGGTCTCGGGCACGTTTTCGAGGCTCTCGCGAGGGGCGCGGAACCTATAGAGGGCGAGCCGGACGGCGACAAGTCGGGCGGCGCGACGAGCCTAGAGGCCGAATCTCGCCCACGACAGGCGCTCCTCGATGGCCATCAGCACATCGGCAACCATCGCTGCCGCACCGCCGTCGTTCGCGCCGAGGCCGAGCCGCTGGCGCCAGCCCTTCCTGGCCGTTGGAATACGCAACACGCGCACCTCAGGCCCGAACCGCTCGCGCAAAGTCTGCCGGAGATCGCCGATGCCATCGGCAAGGCCGAGTTCCACGGCGCGCTTGCCCGACCAGAATGCGCCCGAGAACAGGTCCGGGTCGTCCTTCAGCGCGGGACGGCGCTGCTTCACCAGCGCGATGAAATCGGCGTGGACATCGCCCTGAAGGGCGGTCAGACGCGCGACATCCTCCGGGCGTTCGGGCCGGAACGGGTCGAGCATAGCCTTGGACGTGCCGGCGGTATGGACTCGCCGCTCGACGCCGATCTTCTCGATCAGGCCGGTGAAGCCGAAGCCGGCCGACACCACGCCGATCGAGCCGACGATCGAGGCGGCGTCGACGACGATCTCATCGCCGGCGGCGGCGATCATGTAGCCGCCGGACGCCGCCACATCCTCGACCACGACGATGACGCGCTTCTTCTTCTCCTCGGCCAGCGCGCGGATGCGCTTGAAGATGAGATGCGATTGCACCGCCGCGCCACCCGGCGAATTGATGACAATGGCGACGGCCGATGCCCGCGCCACGGCGAAGGCCTTGGCGAGCGCGGCCTCGGCGCCCTCCAGCGACAGGCCGGCGCTGCGGAACGGACCGCCGCCGGGCGCGCCGATCACACCTGCCAGGCGCACCACTGGCACGATCGGCCAGTCGCGCCGGAAGCGCGCCGGGACGAGATTTGCAATGGAAAAGGCCATGCTAGCTCACCATCCCGGCCCAGGTGGAATGCACGTCGGCGAGCGACGCGCCATGACGGAGAATGCGCTCCGCCGACGGAAGATAGGTGCCACCTGCCTCGCCATGAAGGGTAAGCCCGGGCAGCAAATGCATTTCGCCTCGGCTGCCCTTGGTCGCCGCGACCAGCACGCGGAGCGCAACGCGGTCCGCGCGCGGATGGATCGGCAGCACGGTGGCATCGCCGAACCTGCCGCCCAGCGCCGCGAGCACCTCGGACAGCCCGTCGGCACGAAAGATCACGGCGAGTCTTCCTCCCGCCCGGAGAGCCGACGTGGCGGCGCGTACCCATGGGTCGATGCCGCCCTCCAGAACATGGGCCGCGTGACGCGCCACGTCCGGCGATGCGCTGCCGGCGCGAGCATCGCGGAACGGAGGATTCATGACGACGGCATCCGCGGCTTCACGCGCCAGCCCGGCTGCAGCCCGCTCGGCCTCGGAGGCAGTAACGTCCGCCGCGACGATGTCCACCCGCCCACGAAAGGCGGCATTCGCCGGACGCGCCAGCGCGTCACGCGCGCACGCGATCGCCTCCACGTCCCGTTCGACCAGCTTCACGCGTGCGTACGGACAACGCGCCGCAACGGCCATGCCCGCGACACCGGCGCCGGCGCCGAGATCGACCACCGTGCCGGCAAAGTCGCCGCCGATGGTCGCGGAGAGCAGCAGGGCCTCGAGGCCTGAGCGATGATGGCCGCGGGCGGGCTGGATTGCCTCCAGCCGGCCGTCGAGGAAGGCGTCAACGGTTCTTTCGGCGGCCGCGGTCGTCATCGCGCCGGCTTGGGCTTGGCCAGTTCGCCGCCCACTCCCGCCTCGCGCAACAGGCGTCGCGCCTGATCCAGGCGATCGGCCGGCACCATGACACGGCGCTGGAGCACGCCGAGCGAACCCTCAACGATGCTCATGTTCTGGTCGGCCACCCATGCATCTATCCCAGCCTCGCGCAGCAGTGCGTCGACGAAGGAAATCAGCACCAGATCGTTCGTGCGGAGCAGCTCTTCCATCACTCGTCACCTGCGTTTCTGGCCGCACTCTACATGGCCGGCCGCCTTGCCGCACCGGCCCTTCTCTTGTTCCATCGGCCAGCTATCCCTAATCTGAAGACAGGAATTTGGTCCACCGGCCCGGAGATTGTGTTCGTGGGCGTAGTCGTACCTCTTGACGAAGCCAAGCGGCGCGCGGGCGCCAGCATCGAACCCTTGGTTCGCCTCACGCACGATGCGATGGAGCGCGTCAACAAGATCATTCTCGACCGCGCCGGCTCGAACGTCGAGCTGATACCCGAAATTGCCCGCCACCTGATCGACTCCGGCGGCAAGCGCCTCCGCCCGATGCTGACCATCGCCGCTGCCGGCATGTGCGGCTACGAGGGCGAAGGCCACGTCCGCCTAGCCGCCAGCGTCGAGTTCATGCACACCGCGACGCTTCTGCACGACGACGTCGTGGATGAAAGCGACCTCAGGCGCGGCAAGGCGGCGGCGCGCATGGTGTGGGGAAACCAGGCGAGCGTGCTGGTCGGCGATTTCCTGCTCGGCCAGGCCTTCAAGATGATGGTCGAGGTCGGTTCGCTCGATGCCCTCGACATTCTCTCCAACGCGGCCTCGGTCATCGCCGAAGGCGAGGTCATGCAGCTCGGCGCCGCCAAGAACACCGCGACTACCGAAGACGAATATCTCGCCGTCATCTCGGCGAAGACCGCCGCGCTGTTCTCCGCCGCGGCGGAAGTCGGCCCCGTGCTCGCCGGCCGCGGCCGGCCGGAGCGCGCCGCCTTCCGGTCCTATGGCACCAATCTCGGCCTTGCCTTCCAGCTCGTCGACGACGCGCTGGACTACGGCGGCGCGTCCGCCGATCTCGGCAAGCGCGTCGGCGACGATTTCCGCGAGGGCAAGATCACGCTGCCCGTGGTGCTGTCTTACCGCCGCGGCACCGACGCTGACCGGGCGTTCTGGCGGCGGGTGCTCGAAGAGGGAAAGATCGCCGAGGGCGATCTCGACAAGGCCATCCGCCTGATCCGCAATCACGACGCCATCGAGGATACGGTCGAGCGGGCGCGTCACTTTGGCGCTGTCGCACGCGATGCGCTGGCGCCCTTCCCGGATAGCGCCCTGAAGTCGGCGCTGCTCGACGCCGTCGATTTCTGTATCGCCCGCGTGAGCTGAGAAGGAGCGCTCCGCAAGACTTGCGGCGGCCGTCCAAACGGGCCATCGTGCGGTATTCCTTGCTGTCGGGCGACACGTTTTCCACGAGCCTCGGTGGGCCCATGCGCAACTTCCTTCGACTGAATCAGGTCCTCGCTGCGGCGGCGCTGATGGCGTTCGCGGCGGGAACCGCACAGGCCGCCATCAGCAAGGATGCCGGCGACGATACGTTTTCCGGCAGCTACCTCGCGGGACGCAACGCCGACCAGCAACGCGACATGAATTCGGCTATCGGCTTCTATCGCAGCGCGCTCAAGTTCCAGCCTGACAACAGCATCCTCACCGAGCGGCTTCTGCTGCTCACCCTGACCAAGGGCGACATGCCGGGGGCGGTCGCACTGGCACAGAAGCTGGTGGGAATGGTCGACGACGACGCGCCGGCGCGGCTGGTGCTGGCGGTCCAGGCGTTCAAGGCGGGACACCCGGACGAAGCATCGTCGCAGCTCGACAAGATAGAGCCGAGCGAGCTTTCGACCATCACGGTCGGCCTATTTCGGGCATGGATGCAATTCGGCGCCGGCAAGGTTGACGACGCGGTCAAGACCGTCACCGCCCTCAGCGGGCCAGACTGGTACAGCGTCTTCAAAGATCTGCAGACAGCCCGGATACTCGACGCGGCGGGCCGCCCGGCCGATGCGGTCGCGCCCATCAAGCGGGCGTACGCCTCGAACAGCAACGTGCGCGCAATCGTGCTCGCCTATGCCCGCATCCTCGGGCGCGCCGGACAGCGCGACGAGGCGATCCGGGCGGTGACGGCGCTCGGCGGCGACAATCCCCATTCGCCCGCGACCCGCCAGCTGCTCGCCGAATTGAAGAGTGACGCGCCGCTGGCCCCGGCGATCACCTCGGCCGCTGGCGGCATCGCCGAAACGCTTTTCAACATCGGCCTGGTGATCGGCACTGACGACGGTCCGGAACTGCCGGCAGCATACCTGCGCCTTTCGAGTTACGTCGCGGTCGGTGACTATGCGGCCGTCGTGGCAACCGGCGATGTCTTCCAGAGCGTCGGGCGCTGCGACGAAGCCGTGAAGCTCTACGAGCAGGTCCCGGCCTCTCTGCCGATCCGCCGCGACGCCGATCTGGAGGCAGGCGCCTGCCTGGCACGCCTTGGACAGACCGATGCGGCCGCGAAACTGGTAACACGGGTCGTGGATGCCGATCCGACCGATATCGATGCCGTCACCCAGCTCGGCGACATTTACCGGGGTGCCAAACGCCTGCAGGACGCCGTCACCGCCTACACCCGCGGCATCGACGCGGTAAAGGATCCGGCCATTGCCGGGTGGGGCGTCTATTTCGACCGCGCGATCGCCTACACCGGGCTAAACCAGTGGCCGCCGGCCGAGGCCGACCTCAAGCAGTCGCTTGCGCTCAATCCGGACCAGCCCGAGGTGCTCAACTACCTGGGCTATTCGTGGGTCGACCGCAAAGAGAACCTGGACGACGCGCTGACCATGATCAAGAAAGCGGTCTCGCTCCACCCGAACGACGGCCTGATCATCGACAGCCTGGGCTGGGCCTACCATCGCCTCGGACGGGACAGCGATGCGGTCTCGGAACTCGAAAGCGCAGTCGAGCAGCCCGACGGCACCGGCGGCGATCCCATCGTCAACGACCACCTCGGCGACGTGTACTGGGCGCTTGGCCGCAAGCGCGAGGCCTACTTCCAGTGGTCGCATGCCCGCGACTATCATCCGGACAAATCCGACCTGCCGCGCATCATGGCAAAGCTTCAGGGTGGCCTCGACAAGGATGGCAACCCGGTGGCGCCGATCAACACGAAGATGGCGGCAGCCGCACAAACGGTTACCGTCGCGGCCGGCGACAGCCTGTGGTCGATTGCGCAGCGCGCCCTCGGCGATCCCAAGCTCTACTACAAGCTCTATCAGGCCAATCGTCACGACATCGCCGATCCCGATGCCATCTATCCCGGGATGCAGTTGACATTGCCGCCCACCGGCAGCGCAGACTAGAAGCGGATACGGTCCACGACGATGGCTGGCAGGCCATGACGGACGAACTGACGCGCGCCGTCGGCGAAACGGCGGACGCGCCGCCCACCACCGAGCTGGCGCCCGCCAAGATCAACCTCGCGCTCCACGTTCTCGGGCGCCGGACCGATGGCTATCATCAGCTCGAAACGCTGGTGACGTTCGCCGATTTCACCGACGTCGTCACCGTCGCCCCATCGCCCGATGCGCGCATGCATCTGGCGCTGCGCGGGCCGTTCGCCGGCATGCTCAGCGAAGGCACCGCGCCGGGCAGCAACCTGGTGATCCGCGCCGCGAGCGAGTTGTCGCGATTGGCGAAATCGGCCCCCGCCCGCAGGCTCACGCTGACCAAACGCATTCCCGTTGCCGCCGGCCTCGGCGGTGGCTCAGCCGACGCCGCCGCGGCGCTTCGGCTGCTCATGCGCGAGTGGCAGCTCACCCTCGACGACGCCCGCCTGAAGGCGATCGCGCTCGATCTGGGTGCCGACGTGCCGATGTGCCTGTCGTCGCGTCCGCTGATTGCGCGCGGCATCGGCGGCGACATCACCCCGGTCTCCGCCCTGCCCGCGCTGTCCGTCGTCATCGCGCAGGCGCCGGTCGCGGTGCGAACTGCCGAGGTCTTCGCCAAGCTGCCGCGAGCCGAGCGCGCGCCGTTGCCGGCATTGCCGGCCAGGTTCAACTCGGTCTACGAGGTCGTCTTCTGGCTCCGCCAGAGCCGCAACGACCTCAGCGAGCCGGCGGAGGCCGTGAGCAAGCTTGCCGGCTCTGCAGCGCGCGTCGTCGGCCGTGACCCGGAGTGCCTGTTTGCCCGCATGTCCGGCTCGGGTGCGGCAGCCTTCGGCATTTTCCTCACGCGCGAGGCGGCGGAACGGGCCGCCGGACGTATCAAGCAGGCCAAACCGGCCTGGTTCGTGACCGCGGCAACGACCCGCGCCGCCTGACCTCGCCTCGCCCGCCAATTCCCCATAAGGTGGGGCCATGAGCGACACTCCTTTTCCCAAGCCTTTCGTCCCTGTCCGCTTCGCCGTGCTGGCAGTTTCGGATTCCCGCTCCCTGGCCGACGACAAGTCCGGCGCGACGCTCGCCGAACGCATTACGGGTGCCGGACACGTCCTCGCCGATCGGGCGCTGGTCACGGACGACGCCGACAAGATCCGCCGGCAGGTCAAGAAGTGGCTGAAGGACAAGGACGTCGACGTTATCGTGACCACGGGCGGCACCGGGTTCACCGGACGCGACGTCACACCGGATGCCATCGAGCCCCTGTTCGAAAAGCGCATGGATGGCTTCGGCGCCGTTTTTCACCGCATCAGCTACGAGAAGATCGGCACGGCAACCGTGCAATCGCGGGCGACTGCCGGCCTGGCCAAGGGCAAGTTCGTGTTCGTGCTCCCGGGCTCGACCGGGGCCTGCAAGGACGCCTGGGACGGCATTCTCGTGAAGCAGTTCGACTATCGGCAGGAGCCTTGCAACTTCGTCGAGATCATGCCGCGCCTCGACGAGCACCTGAAGCGAGGGAAGCTGCGGAAGAAGGCAGCGAAGAAGGGCTAGCGGCGAGGTACGCGGCCTTCGAGACCAGCCTGCCCTCGGTGAGCGACAGCATGCTCATCAGCCGCGCGCGCCAGCCGGCCACGACGGCGCCCCGACGAACGACCGCGAGGCTCGAACGCGCGCGGCCGGCGACCAGGGCGCGATCGATGAAGGCCATCGCGGGCCCCTGCCAGCCCCTCTGCAGCACCGCCGCGGGCGAAAGCAGCAGCAGCCAGTCGCCGCGCGCGCCCGCCGCCGCCAGCCGGAGCGCGTCGCCATCGATCGCGGTCGCCTCCATGATCGTGCAGCCAGCGACATCCGCCACCTTCAGCGTGCCATCGCTCGAGCCGTAGTCGATCACCACCACGTCGCGCACCAGCCCTTCGGCAGCGGCCGGGACGAGAGCGGCCAGCGTGTGCGCCAGGCCGACTTCGTCGTCACAGGTTTCGATGATCGCCGTGATCATGTCGTCCCTACATATGCCCCTCCACCGCCGTTGCGAAGGGAACAATTGCCTGGGGGATATGTTCTTGCTTTGTTCGCCCACGGCTGATAGGAATTTATTCATGAGCGCACACGGCAACCGAATCACGGGCTATGGCCAGGCGAAGCCGGCCGACGAGAACATCGGCGTATGGATCGACCCCGACCGCATTCGCGGACGCGGAGCCGAAAGCAACCGCAGCGGACGCTACGAGCCGCTGTCGCGTCATGCCATCGACGATGGCTGGGCGTCACTCGACGTGCTGCCGCCGTTCGAGACCACCGTGACCGAGGAGACGCCGCGCAAGATCATCACGCGCAATGAATCTCCCGACATTTCCTTCGACCGCTCGATCAACCCTTATCGCGGCTGTGAGCACGGCTGCGCCTACTGCTTCGCGCGGCCGACCCACGCCTACATGGGCCTCTCGCCGGCGCTTGATTTCGAAACGCGGCTGTTCGCGAAGCCCGGCGCGGCCCGGCTGCTCGAAAAGGAGCTGGCGCGCCCCGGATACGAAGTGAAGACGATCGCGATCGGCACCAACACGGATCCCTACCAGCCGATCGAGCGGCGCTACCGCATCATGCGTGAGATACTCGAGGTGCTGGACGCCACCGGTCATCCGGTCGGCATCGTGACGAAATCGGCTCTGGTCACGCGTGACATCGACATCCTGTCGCGCATGGCGTCGCGCGGCCTCGCCAAAGTGGCGCTGTCGGTCACCACCCTCGACCGCAAGCTGGCGCGGGCAATGGAACCGCGCGCCGCGACGCCGGACCGGCGTATCGAGGCGCTCAGGCTGCTTTCAGCGGCCGGTGTGCCGACGACGGTCATGGTGGCGCCGGTCATTCCGGCATTGAACGAGCCCGAGATGGAGAAGATCCTGGAGGTCGCGGCTTCGGCGGGCGTCAAGGAGGCGGGCTACGTGCTGCTGCGCCTGCCGCTCGAGGTGCGCGATGTCTTCAAGGAATTCCTGAAGCGCGAATATCCCGATCGTGCCGAGCATGTCATGTCGATCAT
>DASZQY010000054.1:0-1964 GCA_035549395.1 Bauldia sp. | reverse complement strand
GGCAGTTGCCGTGCCACCGCGAACATCATCGCGATGGCGTGCTCCGCCGTCGTGATCGAATTGCCGAACGGCGTGTTCATCACGATGATGCCGCGCGCCGTCGCCGCCGGTACGTCAACGTTGTCGACGCCGATGCCGGCGCGGCCGATGACCTTGAGCTTGCCGGCGGCGCCGAGCAGCTTCGCCGTCACCTTGGTCGCCGAGCGGATGGCGAGGCCGTCGTATTCGCCGATGATCGCCTGGAGCTTGTCTTTGTCCTTGCCGAGGTCCGGCTGGTAGTCGACCTCGACGCCGCGGTCCTTGAAGATCTGGACGGCGGTCTTGGAGAGCTTGTCGGAAACGAGCACGCGCGGTGCCATGGGTTCGGTCCTGATCGATGCGGGGTGAATTCGGAAACCTGTCGTCCCTTCGTAGGCAGGGACCCAGTATCCGCAGTCATCTCAATGCATGAACCGACAGCGGATACTGGATGCCGGGCTTCGCCGGCATGACGGCCAGTGAAAGTGGCGCGCTACGCCGCAACCTTGAGGTTCGCCTTCTCGGCCGCGTAGCCCCATTCCAGCCACGCGGTCAGCGCCTGAAGGTCGGCGGTCTCGATGGTCGCCCCGCCCCAGATGCGGAAGTGCGGCGGCGCATCGCGGTGGAAGGCGATGTCGTAGGCGACACCTTCCTTGTCGAGGCGCGACGCGATTGCCCGCACGAACGCCTCGTGGGCCTCCAGCGGCAGCGACGCCACCGCCGGATCGACCACCTTGAGGCAGATCGAGGTGTTGGAGCGCGCGGCTGGATCCTCGGCGAAGAAATCGATCCACGGCGTCTTCGCCGCCCAGTCGGCCAGCACCTTGAAGTTGGCATTGGCGCGGCCGACGAGCCCCTTGAGGCCGCCAACCGACTTCGCCCACGTGAGCGCGTCGAGATAGTCCTCCACGCACAGCATCGACGGCGTGTTGATCGTCTCGCCGACGAAGATGCCGTCGATCAGCTTGCCGCCCTTGGTCATGCGAAAAATCTTGGGCAGCGGCCACGCCGGCACGTAGGTCTCGAGCCGCTTCACGGCCCGCGGGCTGAGCACGATCATGCCGTGCGCCGCCTCGCCGCCGAGCGCCTTCTGCCAGGAGAAGGTGACGACGTCGAGCTTGTCGAACGCCAGCTCCTGCGCGAACGCCGCCGAGGTGGCGTCGCAGATCGTGAGCCCCTCGCGGTCGGCGGCGATCCAGTCGCCGTTCGGCACCCGCACGCCCGAGGTCGTCCCGTTCCACGTGAACACGACGTCGCGCTTGAAATCGACCTCGGCGAGGTTCGGCAGCTTGCCGTAGTCCGCCTTCAGCGTGCGCACGTCCTTGAGCTTGAGCTGCTTGACCACGTCGGTCACCCAGCCGAGCCCGAACGATTCCCACGCCAGCACGTCGACGCCGCGCTCGCCGAGCATCGACCACAGCGCCATCTCGAAGGCGCCGGTGTCCGACGCCGGCACGATGCCGATCAGATAGTCGGCCGGCACCTGCAGCACCTCGCGCGTCAGGTCGATCGCCTGCTTGAGTTTCTGTTTGCCGATCTTGGCCCGGTGCGAGCGGCCGAGGGCTGCGCCCTTCAACTGATCCAGCGACCAGCCAGGTCGCTTGGCACACGGTCCGGAAGAGAAATTGGGGTTTGCCGGGCGCTTCGCCGGCGCGGCTGCGGTCGTCATCGCTCTATCCTCTCAGATAGCTAGCCTCCCGTTGGGGGGAGGTGTCCCGCCGGCGCAGATACGCCCGACGCGATGACGAGTCAATTCGGAACGCGTGCGACGGAAAATCCTAGTACTGCGTGGCGGGATCGCTCGCCGGGAAGGATTCATCGACCTGCTCGTCGACCTTTTCCCAGTCGTCGGACGGATCGCGCATGGCCTCCGGTCCGGCCGCCCGAACCGGGTTGGGGCACGCCTCGCTTTCCGCCCGCTCGGAGGGCGAGAACGCCGCCGCACG
>DASZQY010000053.1:0-2113 GCA_035549395.1 Bauldia sp. | reverse complement strand
ACGAAAGGGAGAGCCTTTGAGCGATAAAGCCTTCTTCTGGGGCGACCTGACGAGCGCCGAATTTCGCGCGCTCGACAAGGAGAGAACCATTGCCATCCTCCCCGTCGCCGCGGTCGAGCAGCACGGGCCGCATTTGCCGGTACTCACCGACACCGCCATCGCCGACGGCATGCTCGCAGTGCTGAAGCGCATGCTGCCGTCCGACCTCTCGGTGCTGGTGCTGCCGATACAGGCCTTCGGCAAGTCGAACGAACACCTCCTGTCGCCCGGCACCGTCACGCTGTCGGCGCAGATGCTCATGGAAGTCGTCACCGAGATCGGTGCCAGCGTCGCCCGCGCCGGCCTGCGCAAGCTGGTGCTGATGAACTCGCACGGCGGCAATAGCGACGTGCTCAGTATCGTCGCGCGCGAATTGCGCGTCCGGCACGGCATGCTGTGCGTGCCGACGCATTGGCGCCGCTTCGGTCTGCCGGCCGGCATGTACACGCCGCTCGAGGACAAATACGGCATTCACGCCGGCGACATCGAAACCTCGCTGATGCACTATTTCCGTCCCGAACTGGTTCGCAAAGACAAGATAAAGAACTTCGTGTCCACCGGTATCGCCATGGAAAACGAATTCACGCATCTGCGCCCCGGCGGTCAGCACGGCTTCGGCTGGATCGCGCAGGACTTGAACCTCGATGGCGCGGTCGGCGACGCGACGCTTGCCACCGCCGACAAGGGCCTGAAGACAGCGGAGCATCAAGTCGAGGGCTTCATCGCCCTCTTGCGCGACATGACATCTTTCTCGTTGGATCGCCTCCATGCCGCCGACACGCTTCGCTGACATTGGCTGGCCCGACGCGCGCCGCTATTGGATCGTCAATGCGCGCGTGCCGGGCTGTCTCTTGGCCGACGCCGGCGCGTGTACCACGCGCGATGACGAGGATCTGGTCCGCGCCGATCTGCTGATCGAGGACGGCAAATTCGCGCGCTTCGTACCGTCGCCCGGCGCGCGCGACGGCGTCACGGTCGACATCGGCGGCCGCCAGCTATGGCCGACCTTGATCGACATCCACACCCATCTCGACAAGGGCCATACCGTCGAACGCAGCCCCAATCCCGACGGCACCTTCCTCAACGCACGGCTGTCGACCGCGGCCGACCGGCCGAACTGGACCGGGGCCGACGTTACCCGCCGCATGCGTTTCGGCCTGCGCTGCGCCGAGGCGCACGGCGTTTCGGCCATTCGCACGCACATCGACACTTATCCCGAGACAATCGATCGCAGCTGGCCGGTGGTGCGCGAACTCACACAGGAATGGGCCGGACGCATCGCGCTGCAGGCGGTGTCGCTCTGCCCGGTCGATCTCTTGATGGGCGACTATGGCGATCGGGTCGCGCGGACGGTCGCCGAGGCGCAGGGTCTGCTCGGCGGCGTGACGCGGCCGGCGGAAGGCGATCATGCCGCGACGCCCAAGAACATCGCCGAGCAGCTCGATCGTTTGTTCGTCCTCGCCGCCCGCCACAACCTCGACATCGACCTGCATGTCGATGAGACGCACGATCCGCTTGCCGCCACCTTGCCGCACATCGCCGAAGCTGCACTACGGCACGGCTACAAAGGCCGTGTCACCTGCGGCCATTGCTGCAGCCTCGCGCAGCAGTCCGCCTCCGACGTCGACCGCACGCTCGATCTCGTCGCCGAAGCCGGACTCTCGATTGTCACTTTG
The DNA here is from genome assembly GCA_035549395.1 of Bauldia sp. Classification (GTDB taxonomy): domain Bacteria; phylum Pseudomonadota; class Alphaproteobacteria; order Rhizobiales; family Kaistiaceae; genus DASZQY01. The sequence goes on along the minus strand of DASZQY010000053.1, from coordinate 398 downwards.
CCGACGGTCAATCTCTATCTGCAGGATCGCGCGCAAGGCCGCACGCCGCGCTGGCGCGGCGTCACCGTCGTACACGAAATGCTCAAGCGCGGCATCCGCGTCGCCGCGGCGGGCGACAATTGCCGCGACAGCTTCTACGCCTATGGCGACCACGACATGCTCGATACCTTCCGCCAAGCGGTGCGCATCCTGCATCTCGATCATCCACTGACCGTGGCGCCCGCGTTGGTTGGCGCCAACCCGTCTCAGATCGGCGCGCTCGACGGCCATGGGCTGTTGGCCGCCGGTCAACCGGCGCGCTTCGTTGTTTTCAACGCGCGCTCGTTGAATGAAATCGTCAGCCGGCATCATGCCGACCGCGTCGTGTTCCGCGACGGCGCGCGGCTCAGCGTGCAGGT
>DASZQY010000052.1:0-4545 GCA_035549395.1 Bauldia sp. | reverse complement strand
TCGCGGCCGACGACGGCGGGTTGATATCGGCGACGCGAACGATGCGCGCGTCGGGCGACAGGTGCGGCCGCGAGGCATCGGCGATCTCGGTCACCAGCTTGCGCCGTGTCGCGTCCTCGAAGTTCAGCGTGCCGGTGACGGCGATCATGAAGGCGCCGGGCCCGCCGATGACGCAATCGCGGTAGTAGGCGTCGAGATCCGGGATTCCGAAGTAATCGGCGGCATGCAGCATGATCGGCAGGCCGTTGATCGTGACGCCGCTCTCCACCGCCGCGTCGCGCATCGGCGTTACCGGCGAGCCGGCGTTGTTCGGCCCGTCGCCGGAGACGTCGATCGTGCGTCGGTCGTCGGTCACGCCACTGGACGCGAAGAGCGAGTTGGCGAATTCGATTCCCGAGGAGATCGAGGTGCCGAACTCGTGACCGATGGGTGCGGCCGCAAGCTTGTCGGCGAAGGTGTTGGCATCGGCGGCGCTGGCGACCACCGTCCACGGCACCGTGATGTTGTGGTAGTACGGCCCCGCCCACTCGACGTACGTGACGGCGATCTGTCCCAGCGCCCCCGACTGGATCGCCTGGATCACCTCGGGGTGGCGGAATGCCTCGACATAGCCGTCGCGTTGCAGGTGCTGCTCGTCGGGCGTCATCGATCGTGAGACGTCGACGGCCAGCACAAGCGCGAGGTCGACTTCCGGCGGCGCCGCCAGCGCGGCATGGGGTGTGAACAGACTGACCGCGGCCGCGGTGATGAGTGCGATCCGTGCCATGCGCGCAATTTCCCCCGCGCTTCTAGCCACCCACCCGTGAGCAAGGGTAGTGCGCACAGACCGCCGGTCAAATGAACGAGCCGTGAGCGGGGGACGGGATCAGCGCGCCGGCACGAGGTTCGCGAAGACATCGCGCGCGCCGCGCAAAGCGCGCCGCGACCTCGCTTTCGCCCGACGTGCCGCTCCCTGCCGCGGTCCCGCCGCACGATGACAGGGGCCGGCGCCCCGGCTGGCGACGACCACGGCGGTTTTTCGCGCTTCCGGTGCGGTGCGACCCTTGGCCGTTTGCGGCTTGCTGCCGCCATGCGTAGGGTTTGCGATGACGGGGTGCATCGACGCACGCTGCGTTGATCTGCGGCCGGTAAGAAGAATCTGGAAAGACAGCGGGAGCATCTGTGTTCCGACCCCTTTTGGCGAACGCCCTGTTCGGCCTCGCTCTCATGACCGGCCCCGCGCTGGCCGCCGACGTCCGCATCGGCTCGCTCACCATCAGCAGCGCCTGGGCGCGCGCGACGCCGCCCGGTGCCCCGACCGGTGGCGGGTATCTGACCATCGTCAACCACGGCGCCACGCCCGACGTGCTGCTTGCTGCCGCGACACCCGACGCGGCATCGACCGAGTTGCATTCGATGACCATGGTGAACGGCGTCGCCCAGATGCGCGCCATCACCGATGGGGTGCCGATCCCGGCCGGCGGCTCGATCACCTTCGACCCCAACGGCATGCACGTGATGTTCGTGCAACTGAGCCACCAGCTCGAGCAGGGCGGCACGGTGCCTGTCACGCTGGTGTTCAAGAACGCGGGCCAGGTGACCATCGACATGCCGATCCTTGCCATCGGCTCGATGGGACCCGCGGGGTCTTCCGGTGCCGCGATGCCGCACCTGCCAGGCAATGGCGGCATGGAATCCAGCTCCGGCGCGAGCCCCTGATTTTGCCGGGCCAGGGACCATTCCGCGGTGGCGTATGGGTGGCGATTGCGGTGATCGTGATCGCCGTCGGCGGCCTGTTTCTGGTCCGCTACCTCCACGATCTCGATCCGCTTCGACCGCAGGCGCGCCCTTCATCATCGGCGGGCGCCAGTCTGTACGCAACGCCGGCAACTAGTCGTTTGCCGGCGCCGTCGGCGTAGCAACGATGCATGGGCCAGCCCGATCGCAGGAGCGGATCGAGGCTGGCCGTCAGTCAGCCCCGCGGCACCGCCAGCGCGGCCACGGCGGGTGAGTTGAACCCTCTGAGCAGCAGCCACAGGCCGAGCGAAAGCTCCCAGAAGAATTCCGGTATGGTCGCGACGAGTTGAGGCAGCGAGCCTGCCTCGATCGTCCCGAACAGCACCGCGACGCCCGCCGCCAGAAGCGCGGGACCGCCGACCAGGCCGAGGATCGACATCGCCCGCGGGACGAGCCGCGTCTCCCACATCATGACGCCGAGGATAAGCCCGTTGCCGACCCCGACCACGACGCCCGGGCCAAGGCGAAACGTCCAGTCGTGGATGGCGACCAGCGCCTGGCCGACGGCCACCAGCGTCTGCGGGTCGCCGTCGCCCGCGTGCAGCCGAAGCGTGTTGAGCGCCATGAGGGCGACGATGCCCACCGCGATGAAACCGCACTCGGTCAGGCGAGCCGTGACGTAGCCTAGCGAGAGCACCGGGAACCGCCTGCGAAGCACCGGATAAAGAGTGAGGGCCGTGCCGATGTTGGCCGCAATCAGGATAAGTTCGAGCAGCGCGCCGAGTGAGATGCGCGCGTCGAAACCGCCGCCGAGGACGAAGGCGGGATCGCTCAGCGCCGGCACGTAGTACGTGGCAACGGGCGGGATGGAAGTCGCGAACGTGACGAGGAAGAGCAGCCCGGTCAGCCTGGCGAGCCGCTGCGGATGGAGTTCGGCGTGAGGGCCGGATTGCTGCACGGCCGGACGCGCCGTGTCCGGCTCTCCAGCCGGATCGATGTTGTAAGTGCGCGCAGCGACTGCCGCCGCTGGCATGGTGATTGTGGTCATCGGAAGCCCTCCCGGGGTTGGATTAGCGAACGATCTGCATGTACTCCCGCATCACACATTGCAGAAGACGCATGATTTGCACGTCAATCGTGCATGAAACGCCATGTTATGCACGGCCGCTTCCTTTAGCTCCGCAGCGCGCAAACCTCCCGAACGCGCCCGCGCAGCCACCGGTGCGCCAGGTCGGCGTCCATCCGCGGATGCCAGAGCATCGAGACCTTGAACGGCGCGATCGCGAACGGCAGCGCAAACGTTTGCATTCCCTTGCGCAGGCCGGCCGTGTGCCGCTCGGGCACCGTCGCCACGAACTCCGTCTCGCGCGCCAGCGCCAGCGCCGTGGCGAATCCGTTGACGACGACGGCGATCGGCCGTTCGAGCCCGGCCTCGCGCACCGCATCGTCGACGTCGCCGCTGTGCAGGCCGCGCCGCTGGACGTGGACGTGTGACGCCGCGGCGTAGCGATGCGCGGTGACCCGCCCGTGCGCCAGCGCATGTCCCTTGCGCACCACGCCCACCCACCGGTCGTCGAACAGCGGCACGGTGCGCATCTCGGGCGCCGTTGCCGCGTCGATGACGCCCGTCTCGATATCGACCTCGCCCTCGCGCAGCGGCCCGCTCTCCTTGTCCGCCTTGGCAACGAACTGGAGCGTCACTTTGGGCGCTTCCCGGCCAATCCTGGTCAGCAATGCGGGGCCGAAAGTCTCGACGAAGCCTTCGCTGGTTCGAAAAGTGAACCGCCGGGCGAGGCTCGCAACGTCGAGCCGCTCGGCCGGCCGCAGGATCGCATTCGCGCCATCGACGACCGCCCCAACCTCGCGCCGCAACTCCGCCGCGCGGGGCGTCGGCACCAGACTGCGCCCGGCGCGCACGAGCAAGGGGTCGCCAGTCACCTCGCGCAACCGCGCCAGCGCGCGGCTCATGGCTGAGGGGCTGAGGCCGAGGCGGCGCGCAGCACCGGCCACGCTCCCCTCGGCAAGCAGGACATCGAGCGTCACCAGCAGATTGAAGTCCGGCATGCCGCCCTCCGTGACATATGGCGTTTCATGCACGGATAAGATGCGATTGCTGCGTGTTCCGCAACACATCCATGACGGCTACCTGACGGGCTCCATTTCCCATGGAGATCGAAAATGGCTCCCCGTCTCACCCCGCTTCGTCGGGATGCTCGTCAGGACGCCTGCTCCCGGCATGCGTTGATCGCCACGGCCGACGAAAATCCTCGCGGTTACCGCCGTCGCGTGGCGTCTCTGTCGCTGGCGATGCTCCTCCCCTCGCTGGGGACGAGCGTGGCCAACGTGGCGCTGCCCGATCTGGCAGCCTCCTTCGGAGCGCCTTTCCAGCAGGCCCAGTGGGTCGTCATCGGCTACCTGCTCGCAGTGACAACCCTGATCATTGCCAGCGGGCGCGCTGGCGATCTTTACGGACGGCGGCGCGTGCTGCTCATGGCAATTGCCATGTTCATGCTGGCCTCCGCCTGCGGCGCGATCGCACCGAGCCTGTGGCTGCTTGTCGTGACGCGCATCGCGCAGGGCGCCGGCGCGGCCGGCATGATGGCGCTGTCGATGGCTTCGGTCAGCGACGTCGTGCCGCCGCAACGCACGGGCGGAGCCATGGGCCTGCTCGGCACCGTATCCGCCATCGGCACGGCACTCGGACCGACGCTGGGTGGCGCGCTGATAGCGGCATGGGGCTGGCCGGCAGTTTTCCTGGCGATGGCGATCGTCGGAGCCCTGACGCTGGCCGCGGTCTATGTCGCCCTCCCACCGGATCGTCCCCCGGGG
>DASZQY010000051.1:0-2043 GCA_035549395.1 Bauldia sp. | reverse complement strand
CAGTTTCACGTCAGGCGCATCCCCATGCATGCACCCTGCCAACGGCCGTCGTTGCTGCGATTGGCCGCCAGCGTGGCGGAGCTTCCCTCCCGGCCCGCCGAACGCCTGCTGCCGCTGCCTGTGCGGCACGCAAGGCCGTCCCCACGGCGACCGATTGGACAGTAATCCTGTCCTATTGCTCCTTCTATGACAGATTTCCAATGTGCCGGCAAGCGCCGGCCTTGACCAGTCCCGTACGCAACAAAGCGGCGCACCGAACGATCCGTGCTTGCACATCGTGCCGCCGCAAACCAAAACGAATGTCATGATCTTCGCAAGCGACAACTGGTCCGGCGCCTCGGAGCGCGTCATCGCGGCGCTCGCCGAGGCGGCGCGGAAGGGCGGCCCCGCTTACGGCGACGATGAGCTGACCAAAGGCGTCACCGCGCGCTTCAGCGAGACTTTCGAGCGCGAGGTCGCCGTGTTCCTGGTGGCCTCCGGCACCTTCGCCAACCTGCTGTCGCTTGCGGCATATGCGCGGCCCGGCGGCATCATCCTTGGCCATCGCGAATCCCACATCAACGTCGATGAGGCCGGCGGGGCCGAATTTGTCACCGGCGGTAGCAAGATCGTCGCGCTCGAAGCCGAGCAGGGAAAGATCACGCCCGAGGCGCTTGAGCCAATCCTGTCGCGGCCGATCCACGGTTACCACTCCGGCCAACTCACGACGCTGAGCCTGACGCAGCTCACCGAGCTCGGCGCCGCCTACAGCGTCGAGGAGGTGACGGCACTGGCGAAACTGGCGAAGGGCGCGGGTCTTGCCGTCCACATGGATGGCTCGCGCTTTGCCAACGCGATCGCCGCCACCGGCGCCACGCCGGCGGAAATGACATGGAAGGCGGGCGTCGACGTGCTCTCTTTCGGCGGCACCAAGAACGGCTGCCTCGCCGCCGAGGCCGTCGTCTTCTTCGACAAGGCGCATGCACGCGATGCCGGTTTCATCCGCCAGCGCGCCGGGCAGGGCTTCTCCAAGAACTGGTTCCTGGCGGCGCAGATCCTGGCCTACCTGGAAAGGGGCCACTGGCTCGATCTCGCCCGCCACGCGAACGCCATGGCAGCGCGACTGGCCGGCGCGCTGCGCTCTGCCAGGCGGGCACGCCTTGCCTTCGAGCCGGCGGGCAACGAGCTGTTCGCGATCGTCGAGAATGGCCTCGACGAAAAGCTTCGCGCTGCGGGCGCCGTCTACTACCCCTGGCCGGCGGACAGCCTGCCCGTCGCCGAGCGTCCGGAGCCGGGTGAGACCATGATCCGCCTGCTCACCTCGTGGCAGACGAAGGTGGAGGAAGTGGAGCGCTTCGCCGATCTGGTCGGCTGAGAGGCAGCACCGCGCTGCCATCTTATCGTCCCGGCCGCACGCCCTATAGTTCAGCGCACGCACCCAAACTCGCCGGAGGCTCCCCGATGGACGTTCGCAAGCTCGGAGCGACGGGGCCGCAGGTCTCCGCCCTCGGCCTCGGTGGCATGGCCATGTCCGGCTCGTATGGCCCCACGGATCGCAGCGAGAGCATCGCCACCATCCATGCCGCGCTGGATGCGGGCATCACGCTCATCGACACCGGCGATTTCTACGGCATGGGTCACAACGAGATGCTGGTTGCCGAGGCGCTGAAGGGCATTTCGCGCGAGCGTTACCTGCTCAGCGTCAAGTTCGGCGGCATGCGCGATCCCGCCGGTGGTTGGGCCGGATACGACGCGCGTCCGGGCGCCGTGAAGAATTTCCTCGCTTATTCGCTCCAGCGGCTCGGCGTCGATCACATCGACATCTACCGTCCGGCGCGGCTCGACCCGGCGGTGCCGATCGAGGACACGGTCGGCGCCATCGGCGACATGATCAAGGCGGGCTACGTGCGCCATGTCGGCCTTTCCGAGGTCGGCTCCGACACCATCCGCAAGGCGGCCGCGGCCCATCCGATTGCCGATCTCCAGATCGAATACTCGGTCATGTCGCGCGGCATCGAGGATGACATACTCGCCACTTGCCGCGCGCTTGGCATCGGCATCACC
>DASZQY010000050.1:0-1873 GCA_035549395.1 Bauldia sp. | reverse complement strand
GACATCATGATCAACTACACGCCGTTCTCCTTCTCCGACTGGCAGACGGAAGTGTCGAAGATCAAGGCGTTCGGCTCGGCCGGCAAGAAGACGGCGGTGGTCTCGACCATCAACGGCGACGCCAACGTGCCGTTCTACAAGGAGTTGGGCAACCAGGGCATCAAGGCGACCGACATCCCGGTCGTCGCGTTCTCGGTCGGTGAGGAAGAACTCTCCGGCCTCGACACCAAGCCGCTGGTCGGCCACCTCGCCGCGTGGAACTACTTCGAGTCGATCGATACGCCCGAGAACAAGGCGTTCATCGACGAGTGGCACAAGTTCACCGGCAACGACAAGCGCACCACCAACGACCCGATGGAAGCCCACTACATTGGCTTCAACATGTGGGTGAAGGCGGTGGAGAAGGCCGGCACGACCGATCCCGACAAGGTCATCGACGCGCTGCCCGGCATCACCGCGCCGAATCTGACCGGTGGCGTTTCGACCATGCTGCCCAACCACCACATCACCAAGCCGGTTTACATCGGCGAGGTGCGTGATGACGGCCAGTTCGACGTCGTCTGGCAGACCAAGGATCTCGTCCCCGGTTCGCCGTGGTCGCCGTACCTGCCCGAGTCCAAGGACCTGACCTCGGATTGGGTCACGCTGAAGTGCGGCAACTACAACACCGTCACCAAGACCTGCGGCGGCTCGAGCTAGCACTCCGCGCCAATGACAGACGGGAAGGCGGCGCCAGTCGCCGCCTTCTCATCCATTCCGAAGCTGGGACTACTGGATGCGCGCGCTTCGTGAACTGCTTCCCGCGATTTTTGCGGCCCTGCTTGTCTTTGTCGCCGCAACTGGCGCTGCCCGCGCCGACGCCTTCACCGACGCGCTTGCCGGCTTCACGCAAGACTCCTTTCCCGCCACTGAAGCGGCGCTGAACGCGGTCGCATCGAGCGGCAATCCGCAGGCCGCCGCGATCATCCAGGCGCTGCAGGACGGCAAGCTCGCCTACGATCCCGATTCCAAGGCTCTGTTCATCAAGGCGGATGATGGCAGCCTCACCGACCCCGCCAGCGGGCAGAAGTTCACCGGCGCCGCGCCCGCCACGCTGAAGACGGTGCGCCTCAACAACAAGATCCGCGGCCTGATCGACTCGGCCATGGGCGCGCTCACCTTGATGTCGCCCGATCGCGCCACGCGCCTCGCCGCCGCCGAAACCGTCTTCAAGTCGCGCCAGGTCTCCGCCGTGCCTGCTCTGAAGGCGGCGATCGCCAAGGAGACCGATCCCGAGGTCAAGACGGTGATGCTCCAGGCCGAGGCGGCCGCCACGCTCGCCGACGCCAGCGCCTCCGACGACGACAAGGTCGCCGCGGTCAACACCGTCGCTGCACGCGGCGATCAGGACGCGCTGGCGCTGCTCACGAGCCTGAGCAACCCTTCGCCCGCCGTGCAGGCGGCCGCCAATTCCGCGATATCGAGCATCAACGCATCGCTTGCCGTCTGGAACGCCGTCCAGGCGCTCTGGTATTCGCTCTCGCTGGGCTCGGTGCTGCTGCTTGCCGCCATCGGCCTCGCCATCACCTTCGGCGTCATGGGCGTCATCAACATGGCCCACGGCGAGATGGTCATGCTCGGCGCCTACACCACCTTCGTCGTCCAGGAAATCATCCGCAACAGCGCCCCCTGGATGTTCGATTGGTCGATCGCCATCGCCATCCCGCTAGCCTTCCTCGTCTCCGGCGTGGTCGGCATCGTCATCGAGCGCGGCATCATCCGCTTCCTCTACGGCCGCCCGCTGGAGACCCTGCTCGCCACCTGGGGCGTCTCGCTCATCCTCCAGCAGGCGGTGCGCACCATCTTCGGTCCCGACAACCAGCAGGTCGGCAAT
>DASZQY010000049.1:0-16208 GCA_035549395.1 Bauldia sp. | reverse complement strand
GTCGCGGTGCCGGAGGTCAGTGCGCGCGCCGAGGTGCGCAAGGCGCGCGAGGCCTACGAGGTCGCACTGAAACAGCAGCGCGTCGTAGCCTGACAGGAAGAAAGCAGGAAAGAGTGATGAAAGCCAAACTGGGCATGTCGCCCATCGCCTGGTGGAACGACGATCTGCCGGAACTCAGCGACGACGTTTCGCTGGAGGAGTGTCTGCGCCAATCGCGCTCCGCCGGCTTCACCGGCATGGAGATGGGCCGCCGCTTCCCGAAGAATCCGGCGGTGATGCTGCCCATCCTGAAGGCGGCCGATGTGACGCTTTGCGGCGGCTGGTTCTCGGGAACGCTGGTCGACGAGGACCTCGCGGCCAACCAGGACCGCATCCTGCCGATGATCGAGCTGTTCAAGGCGGTCAACGCGCCATGCATCGTCTACGGCGAGGTTGGGCGTTCGATCCAGGGCGACCGCAGCAAGCCGCTCGCCACCAAGCCGAGACTCTCCGACGCCGAGATGAAAGCCTACGCAAGAAAGGTCACGGCCTTCGGCGAATGGTGCGCCGGCCAGGGCATGCCGCTCAGCTACCACCACCACATGGCCGCCGTTGTCGAAACCGAGCCCGAGCTCGACGCCTTCATGGCCGCCTCCGGGCCCGGCATCCCGCTGCTGCTCGACGCCGGTCATCTGGCTTTCGCCGGCGGCGATGTCCTGCGCGCTATCGACAGGCATCACGCCCGCATTACGCATGTCCACGTCAAGGACATCCGCCGGCCGGTGATCGACGCGCTCGATCGCACCCGGCAATCCTTCCTCGATGCCGTTGCTCTCGGCGCCTTCACTGTCCCGGGCGACGGCTCGCTCGATTTCGGCGCGATCGTTCAGCGTTTCGCCGACTACGGCTATGAGGGCTGGTTCGTGGTCGAAGCCGAGCAGGACCCGAAGAAGAACCCGCCGCTCAGAATGGCCGAGGTCGGCCACAAGGAACTGATGCGTGTCATGACCGCTGCCGGATATACCGTCGAGACGCAGGGCTTCCCCAATGGCTGAGCTTCTGGTCAAGCCGTCGCGCGGCGGCGGCCGCGTGCAGCACATCACGCCGGCCAGCGCCGGCTGGACCTACGTCGGGTTCGACCTCTACCGTCTGGCGCCCGGTGAGAAGGCGAGCGCGCCGGCCAGTCCGGATCGCGAAGTCTGCCTGGTGTTTATTTCCGGCAAGGGCAGGGTGATTGCCGGCAATCATGATTTCGGCGAGCAGGGCGGGCGCACCGGTCCGTTCGGTGGCAAGCCGCACGCGATCTACGTGCCGGCCGGCAACGGATGGACAGTAACCGCCACGACCGCCTGCGAGCTGGCCGTGTGTTCCGCACCCGGGCATTCGGGCAGCCACGCGCCGCGCGCCATCGGGCCCGACGAGGTCGGACAGGAGACGCGTGGTCGCGGTACGAACATCCGCTACGTCACGAACATCCTGCCGGAGTCGGCGCCGGCGGACTCGCTCCTGGTGGTCGAGGTCATCACGCCTGGCGGCCACACCTCGTCCTATCCGCCCCACAAGCATGACAAGAACGACCTGCCGCGCGAAAGCCAGCTGGAGGAGACCTATTATCACCGGCTGAACCCGCCCCAGGGTTTTGCCTTCCAGCGCGTCTACACCGACGACCGCTCGCTCGACGAGGCGATCGTTGTGGAGGACGGCGATGTCGTGCTGGTGCCGCGCGGCTACCATCCCGTCGCGGCTGTGCACGGCTACGACCTCTACTATCTCAACGTCATGGCTGGCCCGGTGCGGACGTGGAAGTTCTACAACGCGCCGGAGCACGAGTGGATGCTGGCGGCAAAGTAGCCGGACTATTCGGGATAGGCGCCGGCGACGTTCTGGTCGTAGTCGATGAGCGCGCCAGTCATGACGCCCGACTCCGGGCTGAGCAGGTAGGTTATCAGTCCGGCGAGCTCAGCCGGCTTCGCCAGCTTGCCCATCGGCTGCGCCGCCTCCGCCTTCGCCAGCCAGTCTTGATCGGCGCCGTGCACCACCGTCTGCACGATGTGCTCCCCCGGCGTGTCCATCCATCCCGGCAGCACGCCATTGCAGCGAATGCGGTTGCGCCGGTAGGCGTTGGCGACATTGCGCGTCAGCGTGACGAGCGCGCCCTTCGATGAGGAGTAGGGCGCAAGGAACGATTGCCCGGCGTGCGCGGCCATCGACAGCACGTTCACCAGCGATCCGGGCTGCCTGATCTGAAGCAGGTGGCGCACGACACCCTGCATCAGAAAGAACGGCCCGCGGACGTTGGTCGAGAAAAGCTCGTCGAAGACTTCCGGCGTTGTATCGACCAGCGTGCCGCGCCCGGTGGAAGCGGCGGAATTGACAAGCGCGTTGACGCTGCCCAGCGCCGCGATCGCCTCCGCGACCACGCGCTCGCAGTCGGCAACACGGCTTATGTCGGCTTCGATGAAGACGGCGTTCAGCCCAAGGTCGGCGAGCTCGCGCACCGCCGCCGCCCCCTTGTCGCGTGAGCGGCCCACGAGCGCTGCCTGCGTGGCACCTTCGGCGGCCAGTTGCTTGGCTACGGCAAGGCCAAGGCCCTGCGCCCCGCCGGTGATGATGGCGCGCGTTGCGGCATTGCGGGCGGCCGTCATCAGCCGGTTATTTCCTTGACCGTCACTGTCCGCTTCTCTTTCACCGAACGCAGCGCGGCTTCGGCCAGCACCAGCGCCGCCAGCCCGTCGGCGCCATCGGGCTTGCCGGGCGTCTTCGTGTTCACCGCCGTGATGAAGGCCGCGATCTCGTTGGCATAAGCGGCGATGTAGCGGGTCATGAAGAAGTTGAGCAGCGGCGGCCGGGTGAAGCCCTTGCTGCCGGCAACCTCGATCGACACGGCGCGCTGGTTCTCTGCCGAGGCCATGCCCTTGGAGCCCAGCACCTCGACGCGCTGGTCATAGCCGTAGGTAGCGCGGCGCGAGTTGGAGATGACGCACTGCTGGCCGCTCCGCGTGGTCAGGATGACGCTGGCGCTGTCGTAGTCGCCATGCTTGCCGATCTCCTTGTCGACCAGCACGGATGCCTGCGCCGTAACGTTGACCGGCTCGCTACCCAGCAGAAAACGCGCCATGTCGAAATCGTGGATGGTCATGTCGCGGAAGATGCCGCCCGAGCGGTCGATGTATTCGTAAGGCGGCGGGCCAGGGTCGCGCGAAGTGATATTGACCATCTCGACCTTGCCGACGGCGCCATCGTCGATCGCCTGCCTGACGGCCTGGAAATGTGGGTCGAACCGACGATTGAAGCCGACCATGAGCAGCGCCTTAGTCTCGGCGACCACCGCCAGGCACTGCTGCACGCGGGCAATCGACAGGTCGATCGGTTTCTCGCAGAAGATCGCCTTGCCGGCGCGGGCAAACTTCTCGATGAGGTCGGCGTGCGTGTCGGTCGGCGTGCAGATGATAACGGCGTCGATATCCTTCGCGGCGGCGATCTTGTCGATGGTGCGGATTTCGGCACCGTACGTCGTCGCGATTTCCTTGGCCGCCGCCGGCATGGCATCGGCCACGGCCACCAGCCTGGCATCGGGGTTGCCGCCGATGGCGCGTGCATGCACCTTGCCGATGCGGCCGGCGCCAAGAAGACCGAAGCGAACGCTCATTGTCGTTATTCCTGTTGGATGGTGGGCCGGAAGGCTGAGGTCAGCGGAAGCTGCCCAGATAAAAGTTGCTGCGGTGTCTGCGGATCAAACGAAGGTCGAGTCACCGTCGACGGTTTGCTTGACGCCGGTGATCAGCGACACCACCTCGTTGCCGTTGCTGGTCTTGGCGTCGACGGCGCCGACGATGCGGCCATGGCGGAATACCCAGATACGGTCGACCAGATCGAACACCTGGCGCAGGTTATGACTGACCAGGATCAGCGGGATGGCACGCTGCTTCAGTGTGCGGATGATGTTCTCAACCTGCGCCGTCTCCTGTACGCCGAGCGCCGCGGTCGGCTCGTCCATGATGATCAGCTTGGAGGCGAAAGATGCCGACCGGCTGATCGCGACGCATTGGCGCTGGCCGCCCGACATGTTGCGGATCGTGTTTTTGAGGTCGGGGATCTTCACGCCGGTCGCGTTCAGTGCATCCTTGGAACGGTTCAGCATCAGCCGCTCGTTCAGAAAACTGAACGGTCCGAGGTTGAAATAGACCTCTTCGCGGCCGAGGAAGAGATTGGACGGAACGTCGAGGTCGTCGGCCAGCGCCAGATTCTGGAATACCGTCTCGATCCCGGCATTGCGCGCTTCGATGGGATTGCGGAACTCGGTCTCGCGTTCCTCGAAGAAAATCTTGCCGGCGCTCGGCCGCTCGACGCCGGTTATCTGACGCACGAAAGTCGACTTGCCGGCGCCGTTGTCGCCGACCACGGCGACGTGCTCGCCGGCATGCAGGAGGAAGTCCGCGTTCTCCAACGCGTGCACGCCGCCGTAGTGCTTGGTCAGGCCCTCCGTTCGGAGGATGATCTTGCGGTCGTCATCGCTCATTTGCGCTTCCGCTGGTTACATCCTGCTCCGCCGCCGCTGGCGGTAGATATCCTGCACGACGGCGCCGACAATGATCACGCCCTTGATCATGTCCTGGTAGTAGGCGTCGACCCTCAGGAAGGTGAAGCCGGAGGTGATGACACCGAGGATCAGCGCGCCGAGCACGGTGCCAACGATCGAGCCGCGACCGCCATAAAGCGAGGTGCCACCGATCACCGTCATGGCGATGGCGTCGAGTTCGTAGCCGGTGCCCATTCCCGCCTGCGCCGTCAGGTTGCGCGAGGTCAGCACGATTGCGGCGACGGCCGAGAGCAGCCCGGCGATGGAATAGACCAGCACCAGGTGGTGCTCGACGTTGATGCCGGAGACGCGCGCGGCGCTCTCGTTGGACCCGATGGCATAGGTACGCTTGCCGTAAAGGGTGTAGCGCATGATGATCTGGAAGATCACCGCGATGACAAGGAATACGACGACCGGACGGATGCCGGACGAAATGGATGCGAAGGCATCCGTCGGAAAGGAAACCGGCTGGCCTTTCGTGTACCAGTTGGCGACGCCCCGCGCCGAGACCATCATGCCGAGAGTGGCAATGAACGGCGGGATCTTGGTGTAGGCGATGATGAGGCCGTTGATCAGCCCGGCGAGCAAGCCGCAGGCAAGGCCGACGACGATCGGCACGATGATCGGCAGTCCGGTCAGCGCGGGGTACACCGCCCGCGCATAAGTCGAGGCTTGCGCGAAGCTCATCAGGATCATCGCCGAAGCGCCGACCACCGAGCCGGACGAAAGGTCGATCCCGCCGGTGATGATGACCTGCGTCACCCCAACCGCGATGATGCCCTCGATCGATACCTGGAGGATCATGATCTGCAGCCGCGCCGGGTTGGCGAGGAAGCTGCGATCGATGAAAGCCCAGCCGAGCGCCTCGAAGATCAGCGCGATGACAACGAGGCCGATGAGGACGTTGACCTCGGCCGGCCACGCTCTGCGATGGGTGTGCACGGCCGCCGACGGTTTTGCCGTCTCGGAGATCTCGGCCATTCTCCCCCTCCCGATGAGTCCAGCCCCGCGCATCACTATGCGCTTTTCACGTCGGCATTTGGAGGGTGTCGCGTGCCCCGCCGCCCCGCCGGCTGCTGACGCGAGGGTCGGGGCAACGCCGAAGCGCCGCCCCGACCCGCTTACGCCAGGTTAATTCTTCTTCTGGAATTGAGCCATGTTGTCCGGCGTAACGAGCTGGAACGGCACCCAGACTTCCTTGTCGACCGTCTTGCCCTGCGCGAGCGCGAGCGCGGTGTCGAGAGCGCCCTTGCCCTGACCGGCGGCGTCCTGGAACACGGTGACCTTGAGGTCGCCCGCCGCCATCGCCGCGAGGCCGTCCTGGGTGGCGTCGATGCCGCCGATGACCAGCGTCTTCGGATCCATGCCGGCGGCCTTGATCGCCTGGATCGCGCCGATCGCCATTTCGTCGTTGTTGGAGATGACACCGTCGAAGGGCGTGCCGGCGGTGATCCAGTTCGCCATCAGCGTCTGTGCATCGTCACGCTGATAGTTGGCCGTCTGCGTGTCGATGATCTTGATGAAGCTGCAGTCGGGCGTGGCAAGCACGTCCTTGACGTCCTGCGTACGCTGGATGGCCGACTGGTTGTTGAGCAGGCCTTCCATCACGTAGACGCTAGCACTGGTCTTGCCCGCCGCCTTCAGGTCCTTGCATACCTGCTGCGTCTCGAGCGTTCCCGAATCCTTCTCGTTCGAGGCGACGAACGCCTGGTTCGCCGGCAGCGAGTCGAGGTTCACGGGCTGGCGGTTGACGTAGACCAGCGGAATGTTGGCGTCAGCAGCGAGCTTGGTGATCGCCGCGGTGGCGTCGGTATCCACCGGGTTGACGATGATTGCGTCGACCTTGGCGGCGACGAAGTTCTGAATCTCGCTGAGCTGCTTGTTGGGATCGTTGGCGCCGTCTTCAACCTGCAGTGTCACATTCGGCAGCGTCTTGGCGTAGTCGATCATGCCGTTCCTGAGCACCGTCAGGAAGTTGTCGTCGAACTGCGCCATGGCGACGCCGATATTGGTGGCCGACGCGCTGCCGGCCATTCCTGCGCTCGCCAGCAAAGCCGTGGCGAGGCCTACAAGCATACGTTTCTTCACGATATTTCCTCCCTTGCTTGGCGTCCGGTTACGCCTGGTTTTGTTCCGGAGGGGTGCCCGGCCTCTCGGACCCGGGCGCCTCATTCACACGGCGCGCGCGATCAGGCCGCGAGACCCATGATCCGCGTTCCGATGAAATCCATGCTGGCACGTATCGCCGCCGCCGGATCGGGCAGGTGGCGCAATTCCTCGGCGAACGGCTCGAACGAGAACGGCCCGTGGTAGCCGGCGGAACGGAGGGCGTGGATCTGCTCGACGTTGCCAAGGCGGTCGTGTGGACCGACGAGCACGCGATGCTGGTCGCGCATGTCCGCAACCCTGAGGCCCGGATCCTCGACGCCGGAGATATGGACAAGGCCGGTCAGGGCCGGGAACGTCTGCCGCTCGCCGGCGAGGTGGTGGTGGAAGGTGTCGTGCACGAGCCGGAAGTCTCCACCCACGGCATTGATCGCCGCCGCCGCTTCGCTCTTCCGGCTCAGCGAGCAGACCGCGAAGCCAAGCGGCTCGACCAGACCGATGATGCCGCGGTCGCGCAGGATCGGTTTGAGGCCGCGAAGCGCGGTCTCAACGTTTTTCTGCCGCTCGCCGTCGCCGCGGCCGCTGCCGTCGTTCACCGGCACCAGGACGAGAGCCCGCGCGCCGCAGGCCCGCGCATAGTCGGCAAGCGCGATCGCCTCGCGCTCGCGGCTCGCGTCCCAGTCGTTGAAGCGCTGAAGCGCGTTGATGGTGATGATCGTGACACCGGCCTTTTCGGCGGCGGCTTTCACCACGGCCGGTGCAGTGCCATCCAGAATCGGCTTGCCAGCGATGTCGTTGCGAATCTCGACTTCGCTCAATCCGAGGGCGCGGGCGAGGGAGAAGAACTCCGCCAGCCCGAGTTGCGGCGCTGCCATGTGATTGAGCGCAAAGCGCAGGTTGGCTGGCGCTGCCAAGTGCCGGTCCCTCCCGATGCCGCCGGCGTTTTCTCGCGGCTTCTCAGGGCCGACCGCCGGTTGACGGGTTGATGAAATGGCAATTCCGTCTTGTTGTCAACGAAGAATGTTTATTCCATTTTCCCTTTTGGCGGCTCATCGCGTTCCGGCAAATTCGGCCTCGCGGACGGCCCGTGATATGAGCTTCAGCGCAAACTTCGGGGCCTCATGCAGAAAGCAGCAAAGACCGCTGGCGCGCGCAGCAGGGCGCGCTACAACCGCCACCCGACCGAGATCGACGTGGCCGAGCTGGCAGGGGTGTCCCAGTCGGCGGTGTCGCGCGCGTTCACCGCCGGCGCCAGCATTGCGGCCGAGACGCGCGAGAAGATCCTGGAAGCGGCCAAGACGCTGGGCTACCAGCCGAACCTGATCGCGCGTTCGCTCACGACCAAGCGCTCCAACATCGTCGGGCTGGCGATCAGCAGCCTTGAGAACCCATTCTACGCCCAGGTGGTGAAGGAGCTGTCCGAACGGCTGAGCGCGACCGGCCGCTACATTCTCATGTTCGCCGCGTCGCCGGGCGAGGCCGCCGATCCGCGGTTGGAGGCCTTCCTCAGCTATCAGATCGACGCCCTCGTCCTGACGGCGACATCGCCCTCGGAGGCTCTCGTCGCCCATTGCCGCAAGAGCGGGGTGCCGGTCGTGCTCATCAACCGCGAGACGAAAGTCGCCGGCGTATCGACCGTGCGCGGCGAAAATCGGCGGGCGGGGGAAACCGTGGCCGCCTTCCTCGTCGCCGGCGGACACAAGCGATTCGCTTTCATCGGTGGCACCGCGGTCTCGACCGTCGGCCGCGAGCGCGAGGTGGCGTTCGGCGAATACGTGCGGGCGCGCGGCTACGACGTCGCCGTGCGCTACGGCGACTACACCTTTACCGGCGCAGCAGCGGCCGCACGCTCGCTGCTCAGCCTGCCTGACCGGCCCGACGCGATCTTCTGCGCCTCTGACTACATGGCCTTTGCCACCCTCGACGTGGCCCGGCGCGAGTTCGATCTGGCGATACCGCGCGACCTCTCGGTGGTCGGAGTGGACGATGTCGCCGAGGCGAGCCACGCCGCCTACGATCTCACCACGTTCTCGCAGCATCCGGCCGAGCTGGCGCGACAAACCATCGCAATCATCGACGCCGAGATGGCGAGGAAAAGGCCGCGCACCGAGCGCCGCGAAGTGCACGGCGAGCTGATCGTGCGCAGTTCGGCGCGGCTTCCGGAAACGGGAATTTCCGAGACCGGAAGCCGGCGCATCTGGCTGCCTGTCCACGATTGAGGCATTTTGCCCGAATTTCGGTCTTGCATGCGTATGCAATGGCGGCTAGTGCATACGTATGCAAGACGGCGCGATCGACACACTTTCACCCCGCGAGAACCTGACCATCGGCGAAGCCCGCCTGTGGCGGAATTTCGACGCGCGGACCCTTTACCAGCTGGCGCTGAGGCGCGGCGAGGGGCGGCTCACCCGCGACGGCGCAATCGCCGTCGACACGGGCGAGCACACCGGGCGTTCGCCCAAGGACAAGTACATCGTCCGCGATGAGACAACCGAACGCAGCGTCGACTGGCACACCAATGCCGGCATGAGCCGCGCTGCCTTCGAGCGACTTCGCGGCGATGTGCTGCAGCACATCCAGGGGCGCCAGCTTTTCGTGCAGGACCTCTTCGCCGGCGCGGATCCCGCTCACCAGATCGACGTCACGGTCTATACCGAGTTCGCCTGGCACGCGCTCTTCATTCGCAATCTGCTGATTCGGGAAGCGACCAGTCGCGACATCGGACCGCGGCAGCAACTCACCATCCTGGCGGTGCCAAGCTTCCGCGCGGACCCGCAGCGCTACGGCGTGCGTTCGGCGACGGTGATCGCGTGCGACTTCAGCGAGGGCGTCGTCATCATCGCCGGGACGAGCTACGCCGGCGAGATGAAGAAGGCGGTCTTCACCTACCTGAACTATGTGCTGCCCGAACGGGGCGTGATGCCCATGCATTGCTCCGCCAACATCGGTCGTGACGGCGACGTCGCCGTGTTCTTCGGGTTGTCCGGCACCGGCAAGACGACGCTGTCGGCGAGCGCCGACCGCACGCTGATCGGCGACGACGAGCACGGCTGGGGCCGCGACGGTGTCTTCAATTTCGAGGGCGGTTGCTACGCCAAGGCGATCAACCTGTCGTTCGCGTCCGAGCCGCAGATCTATTCCGCCGCCAACCGTTTTGGCGCGGTGCTGGAGAACGTCGCGGTTTCAGAGATCAGCGGCGAACCGAACTTCCACGACGCCAGCCGCACCGAGAACACGCGGGCGGCGTATCCTCTGGATTTCATCAGCAACGCGTCGTCGAGTGGGCGCGGCACTCACCCGAAGAACATCGTCATGCTGACGGCCGACGCCTTCGGCGTGCTGCCGCCAATCGCGCGGCTGACGCCGGAACAGGCGATCTACCACTTCCTGTCCGGCTTCACCGCCAAGGTGAGCGGCACCGAAAAAGGCGTCCGCGACCCCGAGCCGACGTTCTCGACCTGCTTCGGCGCTCCGTTCATGCCGCGCGCGGCAATCGAATACGGAACGCTCCTCGGCGAGCTGGTACGCGAGCACAAGGTCAGCTGCTGGCTGGTCAACACCGGGTGGAGTGGCGGCCCGTTTGGCATCGGCAAGCGCATGCGGCTCGACTGGACGCGCGCGCTGCTCGATGCCGCGCTCAGCGGCGCGCTCGACGACGCGACGTTCCGCGTCGACGAGTGGTTCGGCTTCGAAGTTCCGCTCGGCGTGCCGGATGTTCCGGCGACCGTGCTCGATCCTCGCGGCACCTGGGCTGATGGCGAAGCGTTCGATCGCCAGGCCGGGCGTCTGGCGAAGATGTTCACCGACAACTTCGGGAAGTTCGCCGGTCAGGTTGATCCTGCCATCCGCGCGGCCGGGCCGCGCGCCGGATAGCCTTGCGGCTGGCCTTTCCGCTCCCGCCGTGCTGAAAGAACGGCGAAATTCACGCGGGGCGGCAATAGCTCATGTACGAGAACGGTATCGTCATCGTCGGCGGCGGTCACGGAGGGTCGCAGGCGGCGGCCAGCCTGCGCAGCGAGGGTTATGATGGGCCGTTGACGCTGGTGACGCGTGAAAACGACGTGCCGTACCAGCGGCCGCCGCTATCGAAGGCGTTCCTCAAGGATCCCAAGCACGAACTGCTGCCGCTGCGACCGGAATCCTTCTACGTCAAGCAGAACATCGAGCTTCGTCTGGGGGCGGAAGTCGCCGCCGTCGATCTTCGCCACGGCGCCGTCCGCCTGGCGGATGAGGGCGCAATCCCGTTCGATCGCGTTGTGCTGGCCACCGGCTCGCGGCCGCGGCTGCCGCCGATTCCGGGCGCCGAGCTCGATGGCGTCCTCACGCTCCGTAATGCCGCCGATGCGCGAAGGCTTCGCGACCGTATCGCGACGGCGACGGATGTGGTTGTCGTCGGTGGCGGGTTTATCGGGCTTGAGATCGCCTCGACCGCGCGGCTGCTCGGCCGCACCGTCACCGTGCTCGAGGCTGCCGATCGCCTGATGGGCCGCGTCGTCGCGCCGGCGATCTCGCGCCACTTCCTCGCGCTCCATCGCGGCTGGGGCAGCGACGTCCGGCTGAATACGCCGATCGGGACGATCGTCGGCGAGGGCGGCCGGGTCGTCGCGGTGACGACTGCCGACGGCGGCCGCATCGCCGCCGACCTCGTGGTCATCGGCATTGGCGTCGTCCCGAACGTCGAGCTTGGCGCCGCTGCCGGCGTGGCGCTCGACAACGGCATGGTCGTGAACGACTTCATGGAGACGAACGTGCCGGAGGTGCTCGCCATCGGCGATACCGTCTGTTTCGATCACTGGGAGCTGAACCGGCGGGTGCGGCTGGAGTCGGTGCAGAATGCGGTCGACCAGGGCAAGGTCGCCGCGGCGACGCTGACCGGCAAGCGCAAGGCCTATCGCGACGTGCCCTGGTTCTGGTCCGATCAGGGCGACGTCAAGCTGCAGATGGTCGGTCTGTCGGGAACTGCGGACGGCAACGCCGTGCGCGGCGATCCCGACAGCGGCGCCTTCTCCGTCTTCCACTATGCCGGCAACCGGCTGATCGCGGTCGACTCGGTCAATCGGGCGGCCGACCACGTCGTCGCCCGCCGCATGATCGGCGCCGGAATTTCACCGGCGCCGGAGCTGGTCGCGGATGAGGGCGTCGACCTCAAGGGTCTGCTGACTGCCGGGGTCACCCCCGGCTAGTTCTTACTGCGCGCTCCCGTTCGTCGTGTCGGTGTCGTTCGAGGAGGCGCCGCCGTTGTCCGTCGCGCCGTTGTTCCCGTTGGGCACCGTCGTGGCGCCGCCCGCCGGCGGCGTCGCGGTATTGGCGCTGCCGCCGCCCAGCGATTGCAGCAGGCTGTTCGCCTGGTCGAGGTGTTTCTGCAGCGTAGGCAGGGTATCCTTCGCGAAGCTGCTTACGTCGTTGGTGCTGTCGTCGGCCTTGTCTTTGAACATGGCGATGGCGTCGGTGTGGCCCTTCACCATGTCCTGCAGGAACATCTTGTCGAAGTCGGTTCCGGTCAGGCCCTTCACCTGGTTGTAGGCATCCTGATCCGCGGCCGAGGGCGCGTTGGGAACCTGGACATTGGCAGCCTGGGCGAGCGCGGTCGCCTTCTGGTTGGCCGCGGTGTGATCGGTCACAAGCATCTGGCCATAGGCTTTGACGCCGGCGTCCTGGGAGTTCGTTTGCGCGAGCTGGCCCATCTGTATCTCGGCGAAATTCACGCCAATCACCGTCTGCAGGAAGGTCGAATCGTCCATGGCTGCCGCGGGCAGTGCCCCTGCGATAACCATCAGCGTGGCGCCGAATGCCGCAAACCCAAACCGTGTCATCATGGTTCTCCACCTGGCGCCGCCGCGCGGGCCGTTGTCTGGCAAGCCAACCAGAGCGCGGCGATTTGGTTCCGTGGAGAGACGTGCCAATCTCGTCAGCGGCGGGGCGAGGAGGGGCCGGGTGTTGCTTCCGCTCCGCGACGCCCCCACATAGGCGTCACCACAAAGACGTGGGCCGCATTGCGGCGGCGGGTGGCTTCCACTAGAACGGCGCCCGGCTTTTCCCAACCTACCCAACGATCCGCTGCGCGCTGGCGCGGCCGGAAGCGGAGTCAGCAGTGGCGCGGCAGTTCATCTATCACATGCAGGGCCTGACCAAGGCCTACGCCGGCGGCAAGAAGGTCCTCGAGAACATCCACCTGTCGTTCTATCCCGACGCCAAGATCGGCGTGCTCGGCCCCAACGGCTCGGGCAAATCGACGCTGCTCAGGATCATGGCCGGCCTCGACAAGGAATATAACGGCGAGGCGTGGCTCGCCGAAGGCGCCAGTGTCGGCTACCTGCCGCAGGAGCCGCAGCTCGATCCCGAGAAGGACGTCGTCGGCAATGTCATGGAGGGCGTTGCTGCCAAGAAGGCGATCATCGACCGCTACAACGATCTGATGATGAACTACTCCGACGAGACCGCCGACGAGGCGACGAAGCTCCAGGAGCAGATCGACGCCCAGAACCTGTGGGATCTCGACAGCCAGGTCGAGCAGGCGATGGATGCGCTCGGCTGCCCGCCGAACGACGCCGACATCGGGAATCTCTCCGGCGGCGAGAAGCGCCGCGTCGCGCTTTGTCAGTTGCTGCTCCGCCAGCCCGATCTGCTCCTCCTCGACGAACCGACCAACCATCTCGACGCCGAGACGGTGCAGTGGCTGGAGAAGCACCTGCGCGAATATCCCGGCGCGATCCTGATCGTCACCCACGACCGCTACTTCCTCGACAACGTCACCGGCTGGATTCTCGAGCTCGACCGCGGCCGCGGCATTCCGTACGAGGGCAACTACTCGGCCTACCTCAACGCCAAGGCCAAGCGGCTGGAGCAGGAGAGCCGCGAAGAGGCGGCGCGCCAGCGCGCCCTCAACGCCGAGCGTGAATGGATCGCGGCGTCGCCGCGCGCCCGCCAAGCCAAGTCCAAGGCGCGCATCCGTGCCTACGATGAGTTGCTCAAGCGCAACGAGGAGCGTGCGCCGGGCACCGCCCAGATCATCATTCCGCCGGGCGAGCGCCTCGGCGACAACGTCATCGACGTCGAGAACCTGTCGAAGGGCTACGGCGACACGCTGCTCATCGAGAACCTCAGCTTCAAGCTGCCGCCGGGCGGCATCGTCGGCGTCATCGGTCCGAACGGTGCCGGCAAGACGACGCTGTTCCGCATGATTACCGGGCAGGAGAAGCCGGACTCGGGCTCCATCGAGCTTGGCGAGACGGTGCACCTCGGCTACGTCGACCAGAGCCGCGACGACCTCTCGCCCAACAAGACCGTGTGGGAGGAAATCTCGGAAGGGGCCGATATCCTCAAGCTCGGCAAGCGCGAGATGAACTCGCGCGCCTATGTCGGCGCGTTCAACTTCAAGGGCGGCGACCAGCAGCAGAAGGTCGGTTCGCTGTCCGGCGGCCAGCGCAACCGCGTTCATCTCGCCAAGCTGCTCAAGGCGGGCGCCAACGTCCTCCTCCTCGACGAGCCGACCAACGACCTCGACACCGAGACGCTGGCGGCGCTGGAAGATGCGCTGGAGGATTTCGCCGGCTGCGCCGTGGTCATCAGCCACGACCGCATGTTCCTCGATCGCCTGGCGACGCACATCCTCGCTTTCGAGGGCGACAGCCACGTCGAATGGTTCGAGGGCAATTTCGCCGACTACGAGGCCGACAAGGCCCGTCGCCTCGGCACCGATGCCGTCGCCCACAATCGTCTCAAGTACAAGCGGCTGACGCGGTAAGCGTGACGGCGGCGTCTGCGGCCGCCCTTGAATCGAGCGCCGGGCTTACTTGACCCACCTCAAGGTGGCGCCCGGCACATCCGGCATCCTCCCGCCAATCGGTGGGAGGGTCTGGCATGTGGATCAGGTGTCTGGCCGCGATGGCTTTCGCGCTGCTGGCCGGCGCTGCCGGGCCGGCGTTCGCCGAGAACGCGCCGACCATCCTCTACGCCAAAGCGCCGTGGGTGGTTTTCCGCATCATGGATCCGCGGGGCCCGCGGTGCGATGCCCAGATCAAGACTGACAGCGGGCTTTTCGAAGTCATCGCCATACCGGGCTTTGCGACGATCACTGTCGAGGGAAATGACTGGAAGTTCGACGAGCATGAAGGCTCGTTGACGCTCAAGGTCGGCATCTCGGCGATCATTCTGAAGGGCGCACTCTACCGGGAGAACTTTGTCGCTATCGGCAGTAACGCGAAGGCGGTCTACCTGCTGATCCAGATGATCAACCGGCCGGGCGAGCTTGAGGTGCGGGCCGATGAAAACAAGCTTCTGGGCACGTTCCCGTTCGAAGGGATGCCTAAGGCGCTCGAAGTCTGGAAAGCCTGCGCCGACGGCCTGCCGGCCAGCTAGCAGCGTGCCTCCCGACGCAGTTGAAGATCCGGCAGTTTGCGCACAGACACCGGACAAGTCCCTCGGGTCGGCAAGGGCGCCTGGCGTGGATTGAACAAATGCAACATGATTTCTGGCCGCGGTCTGCCGGCCGCTGCTGACACGTTCCGGCAGGCAGCGCGGTAAGGTCCGGCGATGAGTGAAACCCGCTACTGGATCGGTGTCGCCTCGCGCGAGCATGTCCTGCGCGGCGTGGCCGGCGGCTTCTGCCAGCTCAATCATGGCAAGTCAGGGCCAATTCGCCGGCTCTCGCCCGGCGACTGGATTGTCTACTACTCGCCACGTGAGTCCATGAACGAAGGCGAGCCGGTGCAGGCCTTCACCGCCATCGGCGAGATCGCGGCGGGCGAGCCCTACGTCGGCGAGATGGGTGGTGGCATCCAGGCGACGCGCCGCGGTGTCCGTTTCCTCAAGGCCACAGACGCCCCGATCCGGCCGCTGCTTGATGTCCTGTCGTTCACGCGCGGCCGCGTCTCGTGGGGCTATGCTTTCCGCCGGGGCAGCTTCGCCATCGACGAGACCGACTTCCGCATCATCGCGAAGGCCATGGGCGTCGGAGCCAAGGTCTAGTCTGCCAGCAGGCGCACCAGCCGGTTGGTGCGCGTCAGCCGTCGCGCCAGCATGGCGGCGATGCCCTGGTGGAAGCGCAGTCCCGTCTCTGGCATCTCGGCCTGCAGGCGGTCCATGCTGGTGCGCGACAGACGCCACGCGATCAGGTCCTGCTCGGCAATCACCGACGCCGAGCGTTCCTCGCCGAGATAAAACGCGACCTCACCGACGATCGCGCCGGGCCCGATGGTCGCCAGCCGGATAGGCGCGTGGCCTGGCGAGACGATCGCCACTGCCGCATGCCCGGCTTCGATGAAGAAGATGTCGGCCGACGGCGTGCCCTGCTCGATCAGGCGCTCCCCGGCAGCAACTTCCATGCGTTCGCAGTAGGCCGCGACCGTCGCTGCGAGCTTCTCGTCGCCGAGGATGCCGGTCAGCCGCTCGCCGAGGGGACGGAGCGCGTTGGCGACGGAGCCCGGCGCCGCATGCGCCAGCAACTCGTCTTCGCACAATTTGAGGCCGGCGTCGAAATCCGGGAAGAAGCGGATCGGCGCGCCTTCATCGACCTCGAGTCCGCCGCGCAACATGCTGGCCCGCG
>DASZQY010000048.1:0-10780 GCA_035549395.1 Bauldia sp. | reverse complement strand
AGCGCAGCCAGTGCCTTCCTGTCCACCTTGCCCGCCGCCGCCATTCTGCCGTCCTCATCCATGGCGACGCCGGCGCGAGACTGCATGAGGTCGTCGAGAAGCGCGTTTCCCGGACCGGTATCGCCGGCAACCAGCGTTCCGTCGGAGCCGATGCGCGTAAGGTTGGCTACCCCGCCGATGTTGATGATGGCGACGTTGCCGGTGAGGCCAGCGCGCCGCACCAGCGCGTCGTGATAGACCGGCACCAGCGGCGCACCCTCTCCGCCGGCGGCAACATCGGCGGCGCGAAAGTCGTATACGACCGGCAGCCCCAACGCGCGCGCCAGCGCCGGGCCGTCACCGATCTGCACAGTTAGCCGTTGCGCGGGCGCATGGAACACGGTCTGTCCGTGGAACCCGACGAGATCGACCCGGGTTTGCGGGTGCGATTCCAGCAGAGCCAGAACGGCCTCCCTATGGGCGGCGGTTACCATCGGCTCGGCCTCGGCGAGCGCGCCCGGTCTGGCCATGCGATCGCCAAGGCCGCGCGCATCGGCAACAGCTCGCCGCAGTAGCGCCCGCTCTCCTTCGGCGTATGGCCGAAAGTGCCGCGGCCCATAGCCGGCAATTGCCTCCCCGTCGGTGACCACAACCGCGGCATCCACGCCGTCCATGGAGGTGCCGCTCATCATTCCCAGAACATTTATCGTGTCAGTATCTGGCATTGACCGCACCGGGTGAAATTCGCCGCCTCACCTGCTAGACAGGCGGCCGCATTCAGGGAATACCGCAGGCATGAGCGCATACAAGTCCGAGCTTCTCCGCATCCTGTCTGAGCGTGGCTTTATACAGGCCACGTCCGAGGGATTGGACGACCGCGCCCGGAAGCCGCTGACCGGGTACATCGGGTTCGACTGTACGGCGCCGAGCTTCCATGTCGGCAGCCTCGTGCAGATCATGATGCTGCGCTGGATTCAGAAGACCGGCCATCGTCCGCTGGTGCTCATGGGCGGCGGCACTACCCGTGTCGGCGATCCTTCCGGCAAGGATGAATCGCGCAAGGTGCTGTCCTACGAGGAGATCGATTCCAACAAGGCGGCCCTGCGCGAGACCTTCGCCCACTTCATCCGCTTCGACTCCTCGCCCGATGGCGCGATCATGGCCGACAACGCGGAGTGGCTGGCGCCCCTCAACTACATCGACTTCCTGCGCGATGTCGGGCGCCACTTTTCCGTCAACCGCATGCTCAGCATGGACTCGGTGAAGCTTCGGCTGGATCGCGAGCACGAGCTGTCGTTCCTCGAGTTCAATTACATGATCCTGCAGGCCTACGACTTCGTCGAACTGGCCCGCCGCTACGATTGCGTGCTGCAGCTCGGCGGCTCCGACCAGTGGGGCAACATCGTCAACGGCATCGATCTCGGCCGCCGTCTCGGGACGCCCCAGCTCTACGCCCTCACCTCACCGCTCATCACAACCTCCTCGGGCGCGAAGATGGGCAAGACGGCCGCCGGCGCCGTGTGGCTGAACGCCGACCGCCTGTCGCCGTACGAGTACTGGCAGTTCTGGCGCAATACGGAGGACGCCGACGTCGAGCGCTTCTTGAAGCTCTTCACCGAGTTGCCTCTCACCGAGGTTGCGCATCTTTCCGCTCTGCGGGGCGCCGAATTGAACGAGGCGAAGAAGGTGCTCGCCAACGAAGCCACGGCCCTCCTTCACGGCCGCGCCGCGGCCGAGGAGTCGGCCGAAGCCGCGCGGCGCACCTTCGAGGAAGGCGGCGTTGCTACTGCGTTGCCCACGGTCGAGATTCCACGTCCTGACTTTGAGGCGGGGATCGCGGTGACCGCGCTGTTCGTGCGAGCGGCGCTGGCCGGCTCGAATGGCGAGGTGCGGCGGGCGGTCGCCAACAACGCTCTCAGCATCAACGACAAGCGCGTCAGCGACGCCAACGCCATCGTCAGCGTCTCGGAACTTGTCGACGGCGTGCTCAAGCTGTCACACGGGCGCAAGAAGCACGTGCTGGTGAAGGCGACGTGAGTTTAGCCTCGGGTCACTGCGTCGGGTTCGTAAATTCGAATATCTTGCGGAAGATGCCCGGGGCCACCGCCGATAGCGGGTTGAAGTAGACCTCGGGCTGCGCGATCGGGCCGCTGATCTTGAAGGTCACTCCGAACAGGCCGCCCTGAGAGCCGCCGCCCAGCGCCAAACCGAGCAGCGGTATGCGTCCGAACATGTTGTTCAGCGCATAGGCGGGCAGGTATGTGCCGGAAATATCGATCTGCGCTGCCGAAAGATCGTACCGTCCGGAGAAAGTCGCACCGACCGTGGCGCCGGCGAGCAGCGCATCCTCGACCGCGATGACGTGGTCGTTGCGGCTGAAGTGCGCCTCCATGCGGTCGAAGTGCACGCGCTGCGGATTCGATGCGCTGGCCTGGCTGGGATCGACCTGCAGCACCCGCTCCATCGCAGGCTCGTTGGTGATATCGAAATTGGAAACCGCGAGCGTGCCAATCAGCGGCGCGTTGCGATCGGCGCTGCCGGTCAGCGACACCTGACCGCCGTTCACACGCGTGTACAGATCTGTGAACCGCAACAGGCGCCCGGCATCGGCAGCGTTGCCGCTGAGCGTCGTGCCGTCCGGCCCGACCGTGAAGTTCAGACCAAGCGGCTGGCCGCCCAGCTTCCCTGAGAACGACAGTTTCTGGGTTTCGCCGCCGACCGACACCAGCGTGAGGGCGGCGCCGTCGACTTCCTCCTGATTGTAGCCGATCAGGTGATCGATGCGAGCATCAAGAGCGAGATCGGGAAAGCCACCCGACTGGTCGTTCTCGTCGCGGACGTGGCTGATCATGCCGCGCAGGTCGAACGAATCGCCGCGGGCGGTCAGCGCATAGCCGCTCTTGCTGCGCGTCAGCTTCAGCGAAATGTTGTCGCCCGGATGGAGCGAGAGCTTGGCGATGTCCGCGGAGATGAGATTGTAGCTCTCGTCCAGCTCGGCTGATCCGGAGAAGCCGAAGCCGTCGCCGGTAAGCACGAGATTGTCGACCGAGTAGCCGCCGTTGGCCGGCTTGACGTCGAAAGTCAGCGTCGCTGGCACGCCGACGCCCTTGGTCCAGCCTATCCCGGGCAGGATGACGCGCGCCTTCTGCAGGTCGAGGTCATAGTGCTGGCCGCCGGGGATATCCGAAACCAATGCCGCCATGGTGCCCGAAAGCACCTGATCGAGGCCAACACCGAAGCGCTTGCGTGCCTCGTCGTCGAGCAGCAGGCGCACCCGGCGGTCACCGGGCTGGCCCCCCGACGCCGCCGAGCCAATTGGCATCGACATCGAGACATCGGCGCCAACGCCATCGATCTTGGCCTTCCCGTACACGGCCAGATCGTCCGGTGTGACTGTCAGCGTAACATCGGCGGCGCTCACCTTGCGGCCCTCGACCGGCTTCTTGCTGGCGACGTCGTTAGTCTCCACGACGACCTTCCAGTCAACGTCGGCATCGGTCAGGCCGTCACGCATCGGGAAGCGCACCGACACGTTGGCGTTGCCGGCGCCGCTGAGGTCGGTCGGCGACAAGTCGCGGCGGGACAGGGCGCGCAGTGGGTCGGAATCGGCAATTTCCCCGAGAGCGGCCGCGCTGCCGGACAGCTGCACCTCGACGATCCCGTCCGCCGGCCGCTTGGCGGTGTTCGGCACGGCGAAGGCGCCATTATCGACGGACACGGTGCCGGACGGCGTGTGCACTTCGCCCTTGTCCACGTCGATGCCGACGGTGGACCCTGACACGGTGACGTTGCCGGAGGCCTTGGTGATCTGCGGCAGGTCGCCGAAGGTCGTGAAGGTCACATTCTGCAGCGCCAGGTTCAGGCGCAACGCATCGTCGGGCAGCGTCGGCCGCTTCCCGGTCCACAGCACACCCGCCGGGATCGATGCTTCGAAGCGGCCGGAGGTGATGTCGCCGTCACCGACGTGCTGCATCACCCAGCGCCGCGCGCCGGAGGCGATGAGCGGCACCCACATCTGTTTCAGTTGCGAGACGCTCATCGGTGAGAAAGTCGCCGCCATGGTGAGCGACGGCGTGGCGCCGCTGAAGCCCATAGTGCCGGCGGCGGCGATCGCGGCGTCCTGCGCCTGGATGATCGCGTTCTCAACATTCAGCACCTTTGCCTTGAGATCGGCGACACCCGATATGGCGATGCGCTGGGCGATGATCGGCGGCAGGCCGGAATCGCTTGGCGCCAGCACTGCGCCCGGCGATTCAAGCTCGAAGCCATATCTCCGGTCGGAGGGATCGCCTTCCGGGAAGACACGCCCGGTCACCACACCGCGGGTCTGGCCAAAGTAGAACGTCGACGGGTCGAGAACGAGTTGCCGGTTGGCGAAGTCCCAGTGGACCTTGACCGTCGCCTCGTCGAGCAGGACGTTGTCGTCGCGGTTGTCGCCGAAGCGGATCGTACCAGCGCCGAAATCGAGCCGCGCGTTGGCGTCCTGCACCTCGCCGCTCTTGTCGAAGGTGATGCTCGCGCGCCCGTAGAGCGGGATGTCGGCGCTGAGCAGACCCTGATCGTCGCCGAGGCTGGGAAAGATGTCGGCGATGGTGAGCTGCGAGAACACCGCCGTCATGATGTGGCTGCCGGAACGGGCGTCGAGATCGCGCTCGATATTGGCGGTCCAGCGGCCGCCGTAGCCGGAAGTAGCCAGCGTCACCTGCAACGCCGATGTCGCCTTGTCGAGATCGACGTTGAAATCGGTGCCCGGGAAGCGACGCGACTGTCCGTTGGCAGTGATCGTGAAAGCGCCATTCACGACCCCGAAACGCTGGAAGCCGGCATCGATGGCGTGCTCGAGCTGCGGCTCGATCCCGCGGTCCATCAGGTAGAGGGCGGCGATGATATCCGGGAAGCCGCCGTCGGCTGCATCGATCTCGGCCGGCGAAACGGACGGCGGCTGGCCGGTGGCCGCGGCCGGTGGCGGCGTGTCGCCGTTGCCGAGGTAGATCGCACCGGCGTCGCTCCGTGCGAAGGCAATCTCCGGGCTGGACAACTCGATCTGCTTGATCTCGACCCGGAATCCGAGCAAAGCGCCCGCATCGATTGCGAAGCGCGTCGACGGAATGTGGGCGACCACTTGTCCGCTGCTGTCGTGGACAGCTATGTCGTTGACGCGGACCGTGAGGCCGAGCACCGGATCGAGCTCGATCACCGCCTTTGCAACGTCGACGTGGTAGGCGTCGCCGAGATCGGACTGGAGGATCGAGGCGACGCGCTCACGCACGACGCTGAACTCGGCCGGGCCGCTGACAATCACCGCGACCAGCCCAACGGCGGCCACAATCAGAACCAGGAGGACGACCGACAAAACGCGGATGAGCAGACGCCGCCGGTTCGGCCGCTGCCTGAGTGGCCGGCCCGCCTGGCTCGACGGATACTGATCGAGGCGCTGATCGATGTTTATGGCGCCCTCGCCGATTGGTCCACTAACGGAATCGCCGTTCCCGCATGGCCGCCCCGCTCGCCCTTCATAAAGAGGAAAGCCTGCCAAGGCGAGGGTCGCGGCGCCTCTTTTGAGTAGCTGCCAGCCGGGTCACTGCGCTAACCTGTGCTTCGCTCGCCTCCTTCAGGCGGGGAAGTACGACGAAAGGAAGGCGCCCCGTGGCTGCTGGAGCCGCCGTCGGCAAGACGGCCCCCGATTTCAACCTCGAAAGCGATGGTGGTGGACGGCTCAGCCTGAGCGACTTCGCCGGCAAGAAGGTCGTGGTCTACTTCTACCCCAAGGACGACACCAGCGGCTGCACTCTGGAAGCCATTGATTTCACGAAGGCCGCGGCGGAATTCAAAAAAGCCAAAACGACGGTCATCGGGATCTCACCCGACACGGTGAAGTCCCATGACAAATTCAAGACGAAGCATGGTCTTGGAATCGTGCTGGCCGCGGATCCAGACAAGAAGGCGATCGGCGCCTACGGCGTTTGGGTCGAAAAATCGATGTACGGCCGCAAGTACATGGGCGTGGAGCGTTCGACCTTCCTCATCGGTCCCGACGGGCGCGTCGCGCAGGAGTGGCGCAAGGTCAAGGTGCCGGGCCACGTCGACGCCGTCCTGGCAGCCGCCCAGGCGCTTTGATCATCCCGCGCCGGCCGCGTCATCGAGGCCACGGTTGCCAGAAATTCTCAGCTCGAAGGCATTTGTTAACCTTAACGGCGTCTAATCCACTGATCGGTCTCGTACGTGCCATTTCGGCGCAACCATCGGTGAGCCTTGGGTATGTCGGCTGTAGACCTGCTTTCGTCCGCCCCGTTCATACGTCGCCGGAAACCTCCTCACCGCGTCATCATCGCCCACGGAGAGAACGTCCGCAGCTTCACCATCCGGCCGGTTCTGATGGCAACCGCCGTCGGCATCACTGCGGTCTTTGGCGTTCTTTACCTCGCCGCCACCGGCTACCTCGTGTTTCGCGACGACCTGCTCGCCGCCTCCATCGCCCGCCAGTCGCGCATGCAGCGCGCCTATGAAGACCGCATCGCCAGCCTTCGCTCGGATATCGACCGGCTGACCAGCCGGCAGTTGCTCAATCAGGAATCGGTCGAGGCCGAGGTCAGCAAACTGTCCGATCGCCAATCGGCGCTCGATGCGCGTCAGGACTCAATTGCCGGTCTTTCGCAGGCCGCCCGTGCCGCCGGGATCGACCCGACCACGGCGGACAGCGCCCCCGACACCGCTCCCTCCACGACGGACGGCGGCGATGTACCCGACGAGATCGACAATGGGGCCGCGGACTCCGAAGACAGCGCCCCCGGTCCGCAGAGCAGCATCGCCCCCACCAAGGCCGATGCCGGCGGATTCCAGTTCGCAGCATTCCGTCCAACCGATTCGGACACCAGCGACTCGCCTGACCCCACGGTCGCGCTCGATACCGTCGGGACGTCGCTCGGGACGCTCGCCCATGAGCAGGTGGCTTACGTCACGACAATGGCCAGCCGCGTTGCGCAGCAGAGCGACCAGATTGCGTCGATCCTGCACGGCCTCGGCGTCCAGGTGCCAAACAGCCATCTCGCCGATGACGGCGATGAAGCAGTCGGCGGGCCGCTCGTCGACATTCCCGACGATGCCGACCCCGACACCTTTCGTTCCACGGTGGATCTGGTGACGGCCGAAATCGATCGTTTCGGCGCAATCCGGAGAATTGCCGGACAACTGCCCCTCACCCGGCCTCTCGCTAATGCGGCGATAACCAGCGGTTTCGGGGCCCGCCTCGATCCCTTCCTCGGACGCCCCGCCATGCATACCGGTCTTGATTTCCGCGCCGCTATGGGCTCGGAAGCGCGTGCCACCGCGGGCGGCACCGTAACGATCGCGGCGTATACCGGTGGCTACGGCAACATGGTCGAGATCGACCACGGAAATGGGATCACCACCCG
This sequence comes from Bauldia sp., assembly GCA_035549395.1. Taxonomy (GTDB): domain Bacteria; phylum Pseudomonadota; class Alphaproteobacteria; order Rhizobiales; family Kaistiaceae; genus DASZQY01. Next base: position 3,389 of record DASZQY010000048.1, on the reverse strand, counting down.
CTACGGCCATCTCTCCGAGATCGATGTCACGGTCGGACAGGTCGTGGCAAAGGGCGCGGTTATCGGACACACCGGCTCGACCGGCCGCTCGACCGGACCGCACCTGCACTACGAGATCCGGGTCGACGGCGCGCCGCTCGACCCGCTGATCTATATTCGCGCCGGCAAGGAGCTGGCTCCGCTCCTCGCCGCGACCGGCTGATTGCTGGTTAGGCTGCGGCCTTGGCCGCCAGCTGCTGGCGCAGCCCCTGCATCGCACCTGACCAGGCGATGATCTGATCGAGCAGCGCGTCGATCTGAACCTTGTGGCCCGCGCCCGGCTTGAACTCCGAGAAGTTCACGAAGTCGGTGTACAACGACAGCGAGACATGCGCGCGCACATCCGCAATCTGCAGCTCGGCCATAACACCGCGCAGGTGCTCCACGGCGCGAACGCCGCCGGTGGTGCCGTACGAGACGAAGCCGGCCGCCTTGTTCGTCCACTCATGGTAGACGAAGTCGATCGCGTTCTTCAGCGAGCCCGAGTAGCTGTGATTGTACTCGGGCGTGACGAATATGTAGCCGTCTAGCTCGGCCACCTTCTGCGACCACTTTTTCGTGTGCTCGTGCGCGTAATTCTTCATCGACGGCGGCATTGGCTCGTCGAGGTTGGGGAGATCGTAGGCGGCGATGTCGACCAGCTCCCAAGCGACATCGGTGCGCGCCTTGGCGAGCTCCAGAAACCAGTTGGCGACGACGCCCACCCGGCGATTCGGCCTGGTCGTTCCGGCAATGATCCCAATCTTCAGCATGTTTCCCGGTCTCGTGGTATATCTTGGTGCGTGGCGCACCGCTGGTGACCTGGCCATAAGTGTCGCAATGACTCCGCCTGACAAGGACGCACCAATTTGAAACCGAGTACCCTCAGCGCTACCTCGGACTGCCAGCGGGTCAGCGCCATTCTGTCGCGGGTCGGCGACAAGTGGACCGTACTGGTCGTGCGTCAGCTTTCCGATGGTCCGCGCCGCTTCAGCGAGATCCAGCGCGCGCTGGGCAGCATTTCCCAGAAGATGCTGACCACGACGTTGCGCGGGCTGGAGCGCGACGGTCTGATCAGCCGCACCGTCTTTCCGACCATCCCGCCGCGGGTGGAGTACGAATTGAGCAGTCTGGGTCGCGACCTGTTGAAGCCCGTCGGTGCACTGGGCGAATGGGCGATCCGCAACGCCGAGCGGGTCGAGAAGGCGCAGGCCGCGTTCGACGATGCTCGCGAACGTGAGCAGGCCGCTATGTCGCGGCGGCGCGAGGCGGCTACGGCGCCTGACCGGCTGCGCGGCGACCGCGATTACGACATCGCGTGAGCGGGACGCTCCGCGCCGCCGCTGTATCCGGCAAGCCAGTGGTTCATGTAGCGAAAGGCGGTGCTGTCGTGCTCACCATCCGGTGCCGGCGATGAATCGCCCCAAGAAGCCGCCCGAACCTCGCTCGGCGACATCCCGTACGCCTGCCGCATGGCACGGCTGAAGACGGCGTCATTCTCGAAGCCGCAGCGGGACGCGATCGAGCCGATGCGCTCGCTGCGCTGAGCCGGATTGGAGAGCAGCCGGAACGCGCGGATGAGCCGCCGCTGCCGGATATAGCTGCGCACGCCGCCCATCGGCTCGAACAGCCGGTAGAGCGTCGACCGCGATACGCCACCGTGCTTGACGAGAAACTCGGGACCGAGATGCGGGTCGCCGAGGTGCGACTGGATGAGAAGGCGCACCCGGCGGGCCGCCAGCGACGTCTCCACCAATGGCGCCGATGCGCCACCGCTTCCCAACCGGTCGGCGCAGGCCGCCACTAGCCCCGCCGTCGCGCGCGCCGCGGCGTTGCCGTCGCCATTCCTGAACGAAGGCGCCTCCGAATAAAGCGCGCGCATATGGGACATGAGGAGCGTGTTGAGCGGGGTTCCGCTCGGCAGGATCAGGCCGTGCACCACCTCGGCGTCGGGCAGGAACGACTCGATGTCTGCCCGCGGCAGCAATATCGAGAGATGGTGGTAGGACGAGGTGAGCAGACGGCACGGCCGCGTCATGTCGAGCAGGAAGATGTCGCCGGCGTTGATCTCCCTCTCCTGCCCCGCGACGGTCAGCCGGCAGCGGCCGGCGAGATATGTGATGACGTCGATCTGATCGAGGCCGCTCCGGGCGATGACCTCGCCACCGCGGTCGAAAATCGTCGCCGACGATCGGACGGAACCGACTGCGAGGCCTGAAAACTGATATGACGTGCCGGCGAGATGGAACCGGCCGCGCTCAGCGGCGTCGGCAGCGTCCATCGCAAACATCGGCGCGACACCGAAACGCCATTGCTCGAAGGCTTCGCCGCTGCCGGGCAGGACCTCCAGACCGAGTTGAAATGGCTCGGTCCGCGCGAATGCAGCACCACTCACCTCACCAATCCTCGTCTGGCCGGGGGCCGCACCCGCCATGGACGATGCGCCGCGGAGGGCCCGTTTGCAATACGTCCCAATAGGCTGACCGGGCGTCTCATTCGTGCCCGGCGATCTTGCCCCGCCGTGTCCGCCGAATTCTGCTTGGCGCCAAAGCAGGACTCGGGGGTTGTCGATGACGGGGCGGATTTCGCGCAGCGGCCACGGCCGGGCAGTCTCGGTGATCGCGCTGGCAGCAGCCGGCGTTCTCTCCATTCTCTTCCTCTCACCGTCGGCGGCGCTTGCCGATGGTGGCGCGGGCGGCATCGGTTTCAACGGGTGTGCAAGCCAGGGCACTGGCGGATCGGGCTACGGCGGCGAGAGCGGAACCGATGCGGACTCACTCTCCTTCTGCAGCGTGGGCGGCGGTGGCGGTGGTGGCGCCGGCGGTGGCAGCGGAGGCGCCGGCGGCAGCGCGACCAATAGTTACACGACCACCATCGGCGGGACAGGCGGCGCGGGCGGCACCGCTCTTTCCCCCGATGGCCGGGATGGGAACCCCGGCGAGGATACCGGCGGCAACTACTACATCCCAAGCGGCGGCGGTGGCGGCGGCGGCGGCTACAACGGCAACGGCAACGGCGCGGCAACCCTCGACAACGTCAGTCCCCTGACAGGCGGAGACGGCGGCAAGGGCGGTACCGGCGGCAGCTCGAACTTTCTTGCCGGCGGCGGCGGTGGCGGCGGCGGGGCTGGCGGGTACGGCGCTGTGGTCACCGGCGATGGGGCAAGCACCAACACCGCGAGCATCACCGGCGGCAAAGGCGGAGATGGCGGCACCGGCGGTAACGCCGGCTCGGGCGGCGACGGCGGCATCGGCGCTTTCTTCACCACCTCCGGCGCCGCGCTTACGAATTCGGGCACAATCACAGGCGGTGATGGCGGCGACGGCGGCCTCGACGGCGCGGGTGGCGCCGGCGTGGTCGGCTCCGGCCTC
>DASZQY010000047.1:0-3472 GCA_035549395.1 Bauldia sp. | reverse complement strand
CCGGAGCCCTTCAGCAGGTTGTTGCCGTTGGTGACGTAGGCCTGATGGTGCTTGTCGTGGTGAAACTCCAGCGTTTCCTTCGACATGAACGGCTGGAGGGCCTCGTAATCATACGGCAACGCGGGGAGTTCGAACGCCATGGCAAGCTCCTTGGGATTTTAGGGCCGGCCGCCGCGGGCCGCCCGGAAGAGATCGACGGGGAACATAGGCCGCTGCCCCCCTCCCGGCAACCAAGGCCGGGGAGAATCAGCGCCGGAGAATCCCGCCCAGAACACCGCGCACGATGGCGCGCCCGACGGAGCCACCGAGGGAGCCGCCGACCTGTCGTCCGATATCCGCGGCGATCCCGCCAACGACACTGTTGGTCACGGTGCGCGTCACCTCGCGGGTCACGCGTTGCGTCGGCGACAGGCGCTGGTTGCGCGGGCGGCTCGTCCCGAAAATGTCGCCGAGCACCCCGCCAGCACCGCCGGTCGCCGGTTGCCCGGGCCCGGTGTTCGGGACTCGCCCGGGCGCCGTCGGACGCGCGGTCGACGTGACGGTAGTCGTCTCGATCGTCGTCTCCGTCTGCGATGCCAGCACCTCGAAGGCCGACTGCCGGTCGACCGGCGTGTCGTAGATCGTGCCGATCGGGCTCGCCGCGATTATCTTGCGCCGCTCGTCGTCGCTGATCGCGCCGATGCGCGAGCCCGGCGGCCGGATCAGCGTGCGCTGGACGATCGACGGGGTGCCCTCGCCTTCTAGCGTCGAAACCAGCGCCTCGCCGGTGCCGAGTTCGGTGATTGTCGCGGCGGTGTCGAATGCCGGGTTCGGACGGAAGCTGTCGGCCGCCGCCTTCAGCGCCTTCTGGTCGCGCGGCGTGTAGGCGCGCAGCGCGTGCTGCACGCGGTTGCCGAGCTGGGCCAGCACGATGTCGGGCACGTCCGCCGGATTCTGGGTGACGAAGTAGATGCCGACGCCCTTCGAGCGGATCAGCCGCACGACCTGCTCGATCTTTTCCATGAGCGCCTTCGGCGCGTCGTTGAACAGCAGGTGAGCTTCGTCGAAGAAGAAGACCAGTCGCGGCTTCTCCGGGTCGCCGATCTCCTCCAGGTCCTCGAACAGCTCCGACATCAGCCACAGCAGGAAGGTGGCGTAGAGGCGCGGCGATTGCATCAGCGATGCGGCCGCCAGCACGTTGACGATGCCGCGGCCATCGGTGGTCGTGCGGATCAGCTGCTTGATGTCGAGCGCCGGCTCTCCGAAGAATTTCGCCGCGCCCTGCTGCTCGAGTACGAGCAGCGCGCGCTGCACCGCGCCGACCGTTGCCTTGGCGACGTTGCCGTAGCGCGTGGTGATCTCGTCGGCCTTGTCGGCGACGTGGGCCAACAGCGCCTGCAGGTCCTTGAAGTCGAGGACGAGCAGGCCCTCGTCGTCGGCGATCCTGAAGGCGATGTTGAGCACGCCTTCCTGCGTGTCGTTGAGATCGAGGATGCGCGACAGCAGCAGCGGTCCCATCTCCGACATGGTCGTGCGCACCGGGTGGCCGTCCTTGCCGAACAGGTCCCAGAAGACCACCGGCGCGGCGGCAAATTTAAACTCGCCGGTGAAGCCGATGGCATCGAGGCGCTTCTGGACGAAGTCTTTCATCTCACCGGGTTCGGCCAGCCCGGCGAGGTCGCCTTTGACGTCGGCGCAGAACACCGGAACGCCGGCCGCCGAAAATCCTTCCGCCAGCCCCTGCAGCGTCACCGTCTTGCCGGTGCCGGTGGCGCCGGTGATCAGTCCATGCCGGTTGGCGTAGGGGAGTTGTACATATTGCGGAACTCGCTCCGGTGCCGCGGTCGAACCGAGGTAGACCCTGCCCGGCTGCAAAATGGTCATGGTGCCTCCTTCGCGTGCAGCCGCCAGACTACGTGACGCCTGCTGAGGCCGGCAACGTGCTTCAACCTTCTGTGACCGGCGATTTGTCTCCTTGCCTGGCGTGTTTGCTGCCTGCGAGCATCGCGACAACAACGTCAACGGACCAGGAGAGCGGCATGCGTGCAGTTATCGGAGTGGGTATCGCGGCATTGGCGCTCGTCGTCGCCGGCGCGGCCTTTGGAGACGACGATCCGGTGCATGCGCGCCAGCAGCTGATGAAGATGAACAACGCCTCGGCCAAGGCGGCGTTCGGCATGATCAAGGGCACGACGCCCTACGACGCCACGCAGGCGGCGGCGCAGATGAATCAGATCGCGACCGATATCGAGACGTTCGTCACGCTGCTGCCGCCCGACAGCGCCAATGCCGCCGGCACCTACGCCTCGCCCGACATCTGGACAAACATGGACGACTTCAAGGCGCTCGCGACCAAGCTCGACACGGATGCCAAGGCCGCCGCGGCAGCAGCGGCGGGCGGTGTCGACGCTTTCAAAGTCGCCTTTGCCGCGGTCAACAGCGATTGTTCCGCCTGCCACAAGAAATATCGCCTGTCCGACGACTAGGATTGTCGCCGCCGGGCCATCTCCGCCGAGAGCCTCACCTTTCCGTCATCCCGGCTCTCTCTCCGTCGTCCCGGCTTTCTCTCCGTCATCCCGCCCTCTCTCCGTCATCCCGGCCTTCTCTCCGTCATCCCGGCGAAAGCCGGGATCCATCGCGAAGCGTCGGCGTCGGGCAGCCCGCCCTCAACAAGCGCCCGCGACCGGCGGCGAAGCGAAACGGTCAGCCCGTCCTCAGTCCGCCATCGCCGCGAGTATGCGTGCCCACGAGCGGATGCCGCGGTGGTAGCTGGTCAGATCGTACTTCTCGTTCGGTGAATGGATGCGGTCGTCGTCGAGGGCGAAGCCGACCATCACCGGGTCGAGGCCGAGCACCTGCTGAAAGTCGCCGGCGACGGGGATGGAGCCGCCGGAGCCCATGAACAGCGGCTCGCTTCCCCACTCGGCGGCCAGTGCGTCTGCTGTCCGGCTCACCCACTTGCTGTCGATCGCAAGGTTTTGCGCGCGGCTGGCGCCGTGTCCGGCGAAGTCCGCCCTGCAGTCCGCAGGCAGGCGTTCCCGCACGAACGATTCGAACGCGGCGCGCACCTTCGCCGGGTCCTGTTTCCCCACCAGACGGAATGAAACCTTCGCCAAGGCCTTGGAAGGTATGACAGTTTTGAATCCGGTCTGGGTATACCCGCCGCTGATCCCGTTCACCTCGGCGGTCGGCCGCGCCCAGATCTGCTCCAGTACTGTCCGGCCCGCCTCTCCGGCCGGAATCTGCAATCCGACATCGGCCAAAAATGCTTTGGAATCAAAGCCCAGGGTGTCCCATTGCGCCTTCACCGATGGCGGCACGTCCGGCACGCCGTCGTAGAAGCCGGGCAGCATCACCCGCCCGTTTTTGTCGTGCAAATCCGCCAGAATCGCCGCCAGAACATGGATCGGGTTGCGCGCCGCCCCGCCGTAGAGTCCGGAGTGCAAATCGCGGTTTGCGGCCGTTATCGTGACCTCCACGCCGACCAGTCCGC
>DASZQY010000046.1:0-12044 GCA_035549395.1 Bauldia sp. | reverse complement strand
TCATTCCCGTAGAGCACGATGATGTCGCGTGGCTCGTCCCGGTCGATCAGGTACTGCAGCATGCTGCGGAACGGCGTGATGCCGACGCCGCCGGCGAGAAACGCCAGCTTGGCGTCGCTGTCGGCGGGCAGCGTGAAGTCGCCGGCGACGGGCGAGATGAACATGCGGTCGCCGGGGCTGAGCTCCGCCAGCCGCTTCTTGAAGGCACTGGCCGCGGCGTAGAACTTCACCCCCAGCCGGACCTCGCGCTCGGTCGGCGCCGATGCAACGGTGAAATAGCGCCGGTTGCCGCGGTTGTCGGGATTGTCGACGTGCAGCGTCCACTCGGCGTACTGGCCGGGCTCGAACGCAAGCTTGCGGTCGGCGCGGAAGACGAAGTCGTAGGCGTCGTGCGCGACCTGCTCGATACGATCCAGCGTCAGCATGCTGCGGCGCTGGGGGTCGATCAGGAAGCCGAACAGATTGCCAATGAGCAACGTCAGTTCCGGCGTCAGATAGAAGGAGCCGACGTGCACGTTCGGAGCGCTGAGGACGCCAATCAGCGCCGCGAACGCGAGGCGGCGCCAGCGGGTGGTTGGCGCGGTCAGCGGTTCGGTCAGCATCACGAAGGCGAAGAAGAACAGCGGCGAGTGCAGCAACGTCTCGCGCAGGGCACCAAGCCAGGCCGACGGTGCCGTGGTGGCCAGGATCGCGGCAAACGTCGCGAAGAGGTAGACCGCGACGAGGTCGAATCTCCGGATCTTGCGGACGACGAGCAGCCCGCCGATCAGCACGACCAGCAACAGGGCGACGTTGCCGCCTACCCACCATGTCGCTGCCTCGCCTATCGTGATTGCGGAAAGCGCGACAGCAAAAGCGGCGGGATTGAAGACGTGGCGACGGCGGACGGCGAATACGAACTTCGACGCCATCGCCCACAGCGCGATGAAGACGAGCGCGCCAAGCCGGCGCCAGTCCAGCGGATCGACGGGATCGATGATGAGAACGAGGATGAGCGCGGTGACGTATGCGGATTCGGCGTTGGTCGGCACCTCGAAGAAGGACCCGAACAGGCGATTGGCGAACCAGCAGACCGCAATCGTGACCAGAGCCGTCCATGCCAGCGAGAGCGGCGCCGCCGGTCCGATGTGGAAGAGGCCGAGGACGAATGCCGCGGCGACGAGCGCGATCAGGTAGTACAGGACGAGCCGGTACATGGTGATGCGATTGAGCAGGTCGTCTATCCACTTCATGCCCGCACCACGTAGGCGTCGAAGCCGCGTGTCATCGTGGCGCGGCCGTCGCGCCGGATGAGGTAACCTTCGAGCTCCGGGCGCGTAGCGATGAAGGATATGCCATCCGCGCCCATCGCGAAGGCGGCCGTCGCGAAACGGTCGGCCTCCAGAACGTCGGGTCCGATCACCGTCAGGCTGACGATGTCTTCGATCGCCGTCCCCGGGGCATGCGGATTGTAGATGTGCTGGCCGCGCACATAGGTGCCGGAGGTGGCGACGCCGCGCCCGCTCGGCGCGATCACTTTGACGACCTGACGCGCATCGAAGGGGTTGCGGATTCCGACCTGCCACGGATTCCCGGCATCGTTCACGCCGGATGACTGAATGTCGCCACCGGCGTCGACATAGAAATTGCGGCAGCCGGAGTCATGCAGCATGGCGGCGGCGTTGCGGATCGCCCAGCCCTTGACGATGCCGGATGGATCAAGGTCCCCCCTCGGTGTGCGGGCGTCGAAATAGCCGCCGGTCTCGACGCATGTCGTGGCGGCGAGTGCCAGCACTTCCTGCATCGCCTTACTAAAGTCTGCGGAGGCGACTTCGCCGCGGTTGATCGCCGATATCTCACTTTCCGCCTTGTAGGTGCTGAAGCGGCGGTCGACCGCGTCGAAATAGGCGAATATCTCGTCGGTCAGCGAGTCCTCGCAATCATCGGCTATCTCCACCGTTACCGGCATTCCCATGACGAGACGGGTTGCGCGCATCGAAGTCAGGTCTGCGACTGGCCAATCGCCCCGGACAGCGACCGGATGAACGCTTCACTGGTCAGCGTGGCGCCCGAGACGACGTCGATGTTGGCATTCTGAGCGCTGATCACCTCGTCGCGCAGCATCGGCAGGGCCTGCCGATTGATGAGAACTGAAGTGCGGCGGTCGGAAGGATACTTCAGCACCTTGAGGCTGGTGATCTGGCCGGATTGCACGGTCACCTGCACCTGGATGATGCCGTAGTAGGCATCCTCAGAGGGGCCCGTGTAGATGCCGTCGGCAAGGCGCACGCTCCCTGCGGTGGCCTGGATTGTCTTGGCCGGGACGAGTTTGGCCGCAGCATCGACTCTGACCATCTGAAGGCTTTGCGCCGGTCGCAGACGCGGCAACTCGACCGTATCGAAGGTGGCAACCGGAGGGGCCGGTGCATCGGTCGTTGCCGCCAACGGCTGCTGCACCGCCGGTGTCGGCGTCATCTGATGCGCGACCACGGGCGGTGCGGGTGGTGGTACCGTTGGCGGGGCACCGGGGTTGAGATCGGGTACGGTGACCTGATCGATTGAGGCGTCGGGGGCCTGCAGCGGTCCGCGCATCGCCCAGATGAAGGCAGCGGACGCGGCCAGGACGCCGATGGACAACACAGTCTTCTTGACGGGCACAGGCATGGAGCACGCTCCCGGTTTGATGCGTGGTCCCGTCTAGCAGCGGGCAGCTGTCGCGCCGCTGTCAGCACCATTACGTTTTGGTAAGGCCAGCGGCGCTGGCGCGCAGACGAAGACGGCCCGCCGCAAAGCGACGGGCCGCTCGAGTTTGGCAGAGAGGTCCTAACCGCCGAAGTTCAGTCCGAACGAGAAGTTCGGCGTGCTGTACCAGATGCCGTTGCGGTACCAGCGGCGGCCGTCGTACCAGGCCTGATGCTGGCTGTCCCACCACGGCTTCTTCCAGTAGCCGCGGGTCGGCGCCGGGCCACGGATGATCACCCGCGGCGGTGCCTGCACGTATCGCGAGGTGATGAGGCTCGCGGCGACGTAGCCAAGCTGTCCGCTGAACGAGACCCGATCCCACGAGCCGGCCTGGCCGACGACGTGGACCCGTGCGTTAGCCGGGATCGTGCCGATCACGCTACCGCCCGGTGTCGCGCGAAAGTTGGCGTTGGTTGTCGTATAGCCCCACCACGTTGCGGCTTCGGCCACGCCGGGGATTGCCGCGACAAGCGCGAGCGCACTGGCGAAGGCTGCGATCTTGAGCTTCATTTTCGTCTCTCCGTTTTCTCTGCCCCTCATGTGCCCTGATATCGCGCGAGCCCGCTGAATGGTTCCTGAACCGCAACAGCGGTCACGGAATCACCCGCAAAGCTGCACGATGTTGCCGCAATCGACGGCGGCCTTACGGCAGACGGTGCCTTGGTGAAGGCGTCGCTTAGTGAAGGCTGGGGCCCTTGAGGTAGCGATTGCGATCGCCGGAGGTGATCGTGAGATCGACGGGGTGCCCGTCGCGATAGACCGTCATCGGAACTTCGACTCCGGCCTTGCCAAGCGACCACACCTTGCGAAACAGGCCGGCGAGACCGGACACCTTCATTCCGCCGACGGAGAGAATGACATCGCCCTGCTTGAGCTTGGCGCGCGCGGGACCTTTGCCGGCGACCCCGGCGATAACGACGCGATCGTCGACCTCGGTAGCGTAGAGACCGAGCCACGGGCGCGGCGGCCGGTTGGGCTGGCCCATAGTCAGCAGGTCGTTCAACACCGGCTTCAGCAGATCGGTAGGCACGAACATGTTGAGCGGGACGCCCTCGCCGTCTTCGCCTGCCTGCTCGAGCTGCAGCGAACCGACGCCGAGCAGCGTGCCATCGGGCCCGATCAGCGCCGTGCCGCCCCAATAGGGATGCGCCGGTGCCGTGAAAATCGCATCGTCAACGAGATACTCCCAGTAGCCGGCGAACTCCTGGCGCGCGATCACGCGTGCGGCGACAGAATGCTCACGGCCACCGGCCCCGCCGGCAATGACGCGCGTACCTGGCACCGCTTCGGTCGAATCGCCAAGCGAGAGCGCGGGACTATCCAGCCGCGCCAGGGCCTGGATCAATCCGAATCCGGTCTCCTGGTCGAAGCCGAGCACGTCGCCCTTGACGGTGCGGCCGTCCGCCAGCGTCACCCACACTTCGCTGGCTTCGGTGACAAGATAGCCCACGGTCACAATCAGCCCGTCGTTGCGGATAATGACCCCGTTGCCGGTGCGCTCGGTGCCCAGCACATCGGCGGTGAAGGCATCAGCAGGAACCACGGTGCGCAGCCCAACGACGGAATTCAGGACCGTCGGCAGGTCAAACTCGTAGTCCGACGGATTGGGGGCCACTTCGGGCGGCACTTTCCAGTCGAAGGACATCGCCATGTCTCAGCTCCTTATGGCCACCCGCGCCGGGATATTTAGGTAGCTCTGGGGCGGTTTTGGAGGGTCGGCCGGGGTCAGGATTTGCCGCGATAGGCCTGGATCCGGCATATCTTCGGGTCGAGCAGAAGGTAAATGATGTCGGGGACATCGGGCGCCCCCGCGGGCTTCAGCAGGGGCACGCCGCTGACGAAGCCCTGGAGGGCGAGGTCGGCGATTCGGCCTGCGCGGGGCGGGCCGTATGGTTGATAGGTGCGATCGCTGTCGATGATCGGGTCGCCGTTGGCCACCCAGTCGAGCGCGGCGCCGGTTTCGTCGGCCACGAGGTATTGGTTGTCTGTCGGCAGAAGATGATCCCGGATTTCCAGCGTTTCCGGGTCGACCACGCACATGGCGGCCGCGGCCCCGCCGGCAAGCGCGAGAATGCAGAAGACGGCGACGGAAAGCCTGGGCAGCATATGATTTCCCCCCGGGAGCGCGACGGCGCAGCATGCCGCCTGTTGCGGAAAGGTCTACCCCCTTCACACGGGCGTCATGCCCCATATAGAGTATGCGTCACGTGAGAGGGCACTAAGCCCCCATAATCGCAGGTGATTCGGGAGAGCGCGTGAATATCGCAGTCTCGCCGGGGTCCAATCCGGCGCTGGTCCTCAATGCCGACTACCGGCCGCTCAGCTATTATCCGCTGTCGCTCTGGTCGTGGCAGGACGCCATCAAGGCGGTGTTTCTCGACCGCGTGAATATCGTCTCTGAGTACGAGGTGGCGGTGCATTCGCCCTCGTTCTCGATGCGCCTGCCGTCGGTCGTTTCGCTCAAGACCTACGTCAAGCCGGCGCGCCACCCTGCATTCACCCGGTTCAACGTGTTCCTGCGCGACCGCTTTCAGTGCCAGTACTGCGGGACGCGCGACGATCTCACGTTCGATCACGTGGTGCCGCGCTCGCGCGGCGGCCTGACGACTTGGGACAACGTCGTCGCCGCCTGCTCGACGTGCAATCTGCGCAAGGGAGGTCTCAGTCCGCGCGAGGCGCACATGTACCCCGAGCACATGCCCTACCAGCCGACGGTTGCCGACCTGCACAACAACGGCCGGCTGTTTCCACCGAACTACCTCCACGAATCGTGGATGGACTATCTCTACTGGGACACCGAGCTCGATCCGTAGCGTGCTTACGCGTGCTTGCGCGCGGTCGCCATCGCCGTCAGCACGACGAGCACAAGGCACACCGCCGCGTTCCATCCGGCGAACGACAGCCCCCATCCGGCAGGAAAGCGGAACGCCGCGTCGGTGCACGACACGACATGGATGTTGTTCAGCGCGTTGAGCAGATCGGCCGTCGTGGCGGTCGGTCCACCGCCGCCGGCGCAGCTCGCCGGGCCGGGCCACCAGCGCCACTCGGCGCCGGCGTGGTAGATGCCGAGCACCATGCCGCACAGGAAGACGAACGACGACAGCCACAGCAACGCGCGGCGCACTCGCGCCGACGCCTTCGCAGCCATCGCGATCAGCGCCAGAAGGATGAGCGGTAGCCCGACGTAGTAGGGGATGCGTTCCTTCAGGCACAGTTCGCACGGGACATAACCGGCGAATACCTGCGAGCCCCAGGCGCCGAGGATCGCGGCGAGGCCGATTACGAAGGCGAGGGAGGCGAGCAGGCGGGAGGACAGCGACATGCGGGCGGATGCCTTACAGGAAGCGCGTCGCGGCGAAGAGTAAAATGATCGCGATCACGATCCCTGCCGCGACCTGACCGAGGCGCTTCTCGATGAAATGGCGGATCGACTCGTCGTAGGTTCGGATCAGCCAGCCGAGGACGAAGAAGCGCAGTCCGCGAGCCGCTATCGCCGAGATGATGAACAGCCAGAGATTCACGCCGACGGCGCCGGAAAGGATCGTCACCACCTTGATCGGCGGAAGGTGGGCAACGCCCGAGGTGACGAGCATGAGCAGCACCCAGTCGGCGCCGCCGGAATTGCGCAGCCTCAGAAAAGCGTCGTACTTGCCGTAAAACTCGAGGATCGGCTTGGCGACCGCCTCGAAAGCATAGTGACCGATGTACCAGCCGGCGATGCCGCCGAGTACGGAGGCGACGGTGGCGACCAGGGCATATCGCCAGGCGCGCTCGGGCCGCGCTATCACCATCGGAACGAACAGCACGTCGGCGGGGACGAGGAAGACCGAGCTTTCGACGAAGGCGATCACGGCCAGCCAGATTTCGGCAGTCTCGCGCGAGGCGAGATTCATCGTCCAGTCGTAGAGGCGGCGCAGCATCGGGCGCTTCTGTTACCGATGGGGCGTGATGCTGTCAAAACGGCCGCGGTTGACCGGCAGCGGGGGCGTCCGTATAGGCGAGCGTGTCACGGTAGCCCCCGTGGCGGAACTGGTAGACGCGGCAGACTCAAAATCTGTTGCCCAAAAGGCGTGCCCGTTCGAGTCGGGCCGGGGGCACCATCTGCGACCTTCGCTGGGCCACCAGCGGCCGCAGCAGAAAAAAGCGATTGCAGCAGCCCGTGGATATCTCCGCCGATCCCTCAATCGCCGCCACACGCGAGCGTTCCCTGCAGCGGGGCAACGTGGCGCGGCTGGCGGTCGCGCAGGCGCTGGCGGGGGCCAACTCGGCCGTTGTTTATGCAACCGGCGCGATTGTGGGAAATATCCTGGCGCCCAACAAAGCGTTCGCAACCCTGCCGATCTCGGTCTTCGTCGTAGGGATGGCGGTATCTACGCTTCCGGCCGGTGCGATAGCGCGCCGCTATGGGCGGCGCGCAGCGTTCATGGCGGGCACGGCGTGCGGCGTCGTCATTGGTCTCCTCGCGTCCCTCGCGGTGGTCGTCGGATCATTCTGGCTTTATTGCGCCGCGTTGTTCTTTGGCGGCGCATACGCGGCGGTGGTGTTGTCGTTCCGTTTTGCCGCCGCGGACTGCGTGCCGCGCGAGCGGCAGCCGAGAGCGCTTTCGGCGGTGATGGCCGGTGGGGTGTTTGCCGGCGTGCTGGGGCCACAGCTCGTTACCCACACCATGAACCTGTGGCAGCCGTATCTATTCGCGGTGACGTACGTGGCGCAGGCGGCGCTTGCGGCGCTGTCGGCACTGGTGCTGGCGGGCGTGCGGCTGCCGCGGCCGACCGTGACCGAACAGAGCGGCGGGCGTCCACTCGGCATCATTGCGCGCCAGCCGCGGTTCATCACCGCCGTCATCTGCGGCACGATGGCCTACGGGCTGATGAACCTAGTGATGACCTCGGCGCCGCTGGCGATGCTGCTCTGCGGTCACACGCAAGAGGACTCCAATCTCGGCCTGCAATGGCATGTGATTGCCATGTATGCGCCGAGCTTCTTCACCGGACGGCTGATCGATCGCTTCGGTGCGGCGCGCGTCGTCTTTGCCGGGCTGATCCTCATTGCGATGGCAGCCGCAAGCGGTCTGACCGGGACGGATGTCGCGCGCTTCTGGACGGTGCTCGTCCTGCTCGGGCTGGGCTGGAACTTCGCATTTGTCGGCGCTTCGGCTCTCGTCCTCGAGTGCCACCGGCCCGAGGAGCGAACGCGGGTTCAGTCGCTCAACGATTTCATCGTTTTCGGAACGATGGTCGTGGCCTCTTTCGCGTCAGGTGGCGTACTCACTGCGTACGGCTGGGAAACGATCTGCTGGATAGTCTTCCCGCCGCTGGCGGTCGCGGTCGCGGCCCTGGCCATTTCCTCGCGCCGCGGCAGAAATGCGGCAGTGGCCACGCCTTAAGGCGATTGCGGCCGGCGCACGATGCTGGCGGAAGTGCGTCGTGCCTTGCCTCCAGCGGCGGCCAGGGCCAGCGGACAATCTCAGCCGGCCGCAGCGATCGCGGGCGATTCGGCCGTCCGCACGCGTCCCTCAAACTGCAGCCGGTAGAGACGGGCGTACTGCTTGCCTGCCGCGAGCAGTTCCTCGTGCCGCCCTTCTTCGACGATCCTGCCGTCGATCAGCACACAGATCTTGTCGGCGTGGAGCACAGTCGACAGGCGATGGGCGATGACAATTGTCGTGCGCCCCTCCATCAAGCGGTCAAAAGCGACCTGGACCTGGTGCTCCGATTCGGAATCGAGCGCCGAGGTTGCCTCATCGAGCAGGATGATCGGCGCATCGCGCAGCATGGCGCGGGCAATGGCGATCCGCTGGCGCTGGCCTCCGGAAAGCTGGGTGCCTTCGGGCCCGAGCGGAGTCTCGTAGCCGTCGGCGGTCGCCATGATGAAGTCGTGCGCCATGGCCGCGCGCGCCGCCGCCTCAATCTCGGCATCGGTGGCATTGGGGCGGCCGAAGCGGATGTTCTCGCGGATCGAATCGCGGAACAGGTAGGTGTCCTGGCTGACCAGCGCGATGGCGTCGCGGAGCGAACTCAGCTGCACGTGGGCGATATCCTGCCCGTCGATGCGCACGACGCCGGCATCGGGATCGTAGAACCGCTCGATCAGGGCGATCATCGTGCTCTTGCCCGATCCCGACGGCCCGACCAGAGCAGTGGTCCTGCCACCGTGTGCGGTGAAGTTGAGGTCATGAAAAAGCGGCTTCCCGCCGGGATAAGCGAAATCGACGCGGTCGAAGACGACTTCGCCTTTCCTGGCATCCAGTGCCGGGCCGTTCTCGTTGGTGTCCAGCGTCGGCTTGGTGTCGAGCAGCTCATACATCAGACGAACACCGACCATGCCGGCCTCGATCTGAATCTGCATGCGCGCCAGACGCTTGGCGGGCTCGTAAGCCAGCCCGAGCGCGGTGATGAACGACATCAACGCGCCAGGCTGCACGTCGTGATAGATTGTCTGATAACCGGCCCAGAAGATGATGATTGCGATCGCAAGGCCGCCCAGCACCTCCATCAGCGGGTTGGCCCTTGCCGAGATACGGACGATGCGGTCCGCCCGCTTGCGGACGGCTTCGATAGACGCGGCCATGCGCCGGCCCATCGACGACTCGAGGTTGAATGCCTTCACGACGCGGATGCCGTGGGCGGTGTCCTGCATGTCGGAGATGACGAAGCCGAGATTGTTGAACTGTTCGCGCGATACGCCGCGCACCCTGCGCACCAGGCGTCCGATGCCGACGAAGATGATTGGCACAATCACCAGCACGATCAGCGACATCACCGGGCTCTGCATGATCATGACCGCCACCAGGCCGATGACAGAAAGCACGTCGCGGGTCGTCGTGTTGATCAGCGTATCGAGCACCTGGCGGGCCGCCTGGGCGTTGTACGACATGCGCGCGACCAGCTCGCTGGAGGGCGTGCGGGTATAGAAATCGACACCGAGATTGAGCATGTGGTCGAACATGCGCCGCTGCAGGCGCGCGACGACGGCGTTGCCGATGCGGCCGAGCATGACCGCCGACGCATACAGGCTGTAACCGCGAACGAAGCCGTTGACGATAACGATGCCGGTCAGCGCGAAAAGCATCGCGGCGTCGCGGTCGAAGAAGACCTTGTCGATGAGGTCCTTGATGATCCAGGCGTTGACGCCGGTGGTTATGGCGATGACCACGCCGAGCAGCGCGGCAATGATGTAGCGGCCGGCAAACTGGCGAGCGCCATCGCTCAGCAATCGCCGGATCAGGGCCAGTGTGCCGTTGGCGAACAGCCGGGAGAGGAACCGCGGATACGCCATCAGGCGGGCATCGCCGTCTCGACCAGCCGGGCCCAATAGGAGCAGCCGATCGGAATGATTTCGTCGTTGAAGTCGTAGTCCGCGTTGTGCAGATCGGCGCTGTCGCCGTTGCCGATGAAGATGAAGGCGCCCGGCCGCGCCTCGAGCATATACGAGAAGTCCTCGGCGCCCATGCGCGGTGGAGTGTCGGCGTCGGTGCGCGCCGGACCGACGATGTCGCGGGCAACGCGCACCGCGAAGTCCGACTGCGCGGCATGGTTCACGGTCACCGGATAGCCGCGGTGGAAATCAAAATGTGCCCCGGCGCCGTATGCCGCCGCCGTCGCCTCGATCAAGGTCCGCATGCGGCCCTCGACCAGGTCACGAACCGCGGCATCGAGCGTGCGGACCGTGCCGCCGAGTTCGGCCGTCCCGGCTATGACATTGTCGGTCGAGCCAGCGTGGAACGTCGTCACCGAGACGACGGCGGATTCGATTGGATTGACCGAGCGCGAAACCACCGTCTGCAGCGCCTGGACTATCGCCGTCCCGACCACGATCGGATCGACGGCGAGATGCGGCCAGGCGGCGTGGCCTCCGCGTCCCGTAATGGTGATCGTGAACCAGTCGGCCGAAGCCATCAGCGGGCCGGGCCTGATGGCGAACGTGCCAGGCTCCAGCGCCGGCATGTTGTGCATGCCATACACTTCCTGGATGCGCCAGCGGTCGAGCAGGCCGTCCTCCACCATCGCCTTGCCGCCGGCGCCGCCTTCCTCGGCCGGCTGGAAGATGACGACGGCGGTGCCATCGAAATTGCGCGTCTCCGCGAGGTAGCGTGCGGCACCGAGCAGCATCGCCGTGTGTCCGTCGTGGCCGCAGGCGTGCATCTTGCCCGGCACCTCGGAGGCATAGGGCTTGCCGGTCGTTTCGGTGATCGGCAGCGCGTCCATGTCGGCACGCAGTCCGATGACGCGGCCGCTGGCATGCTTGCGGCCGTTGATAACGCCGACCACGCCGGTGCGGCCGATGCCGGTGACGACTTCATCGACCCCGAACGAGCGCAGCTTGTCGGCGACGCTCGCTGCCGTGCGATGCACGTCGTAAAGCAGCTCGGGATGGCGATGGAAATCGCGCCGCCAGGCGGCGATGTCGGGCTCCAGATCGGCGAAGCGGTTGACGATAGGCATGTGCGGCTCCTGTCGGCGAGTATATAGCCCCTAACCGCCGGAATGAGCGAGCGGCTATTTGCCCTGCCATGCCAGACGCTTAACCGTCGAGGCCGCCGGTTTTGACGATGAAATCGACGATCGTGTCCAGGCCGTGCTGCGCGCGCATGTTGGTGAAGACGAAGGGGCGCGCGCCACGCATCTTGCGGGCATCGCGATCCATCACCTCGAGCGAAGCGCCCACCATCGGCGCGAGGTCGATCTTGTTGATCACCAGCAAGTCTGACCGGGTAATGCCCGGTCCGCCCTTGCGCGGAATCTTGTCACCGGCGGCCACGTCGATGACGTAGATCGTCAGGTCGGCGAGTTCCGGCGAGAAAGTCGCGGCGAGATTGTCGCCGCCCGATTCGATGAGCACGACGTCGAGGTCGGGAAACTTCGCTCTGAGGTCGGCGACGGCGGCGAGATTGATCGAGGCATCCTCGCGGATCGCCGTGTGCGGGCAGCCACCGGTCTCGACGCCGACGATGCGCTCCGGCACCAGCGCGCCCGAGCGCGTCAGGAACTCGGCGTCCTCCTTAGTGTAGATGTCATTGGTGATGGCGGCGATGTTGTAGCGGTCGCGCAGCTTCTTGCAGAGCGCATCCATCAGCGCTGTCTTGCCGGAACCGACAGGGCCGCCGACACCGACGCGGAGCGGGCCATTGGGCGAGATCATGAGCGGAACAGCCTCGTGTACTGGGTTTCATGTTTCATCGAGCCGATATCGGCGCGCAGTGCGGCGCCCCCGAGATCGTCGAGCGTGAGGCCTTCGGACGCCTGGGCGACTTCAACAGCCACCGGCGCCAGCGCGGCAATGATCTTCTGTCCGGCGCTCTGGCCGATCGGGATGGCCCGCAC
>DASZQY010000045.1:0-3177 GCA_035549395.1 Bauldia sp. | reverse complement strand
CGATGCGGTCGCCGCCGGTCAGGCCGCCGGCAGTATTGAGCAGAACCACATCCATGCAGGATGGGTCGGTGGGACGGGGAAAGCGGGCCTTGGCCGAGCCGGACTGGACATTCTCGGCGAGGCGGGTGTGCGCGCCGTCGCAGACCAGCCTGATGCGCGCCGTGCCGCGCACGCGCTCGAGCGCGGCGGGCGGTGTCTCAGGGCGGTCGGTTGCGGCGTCAGGGGAAATCATTGGCCGATGGTGTTCCTATGTCGCCGCCGGATGCAAGGTTGGCGCCATGCGGTCGCGCGGCTCGGCCGCTATGTGGGTGATTTTCCCTGCCGAATATTGTCGCAACCTGCTTCGGAAAGCGCCAATCGCGGGCTTCCGGCTTTGCCAAGGCGCGCGCAAATCGGTTAGGAAGAACGTCTCAGGGCGAGAAAACGAGCGGCCCCGCGGCCGCCACCAGCAAGGGATTGCTCCGTGCGCCGGCTGCTGCCTGTCATCGCCGCCGTCACCGGCCTTTTCGCTTCCGTCGCTACTGCTGCGGCGGACGCGCCGCCGAGCATCGTCATCGACGTGAACACCGGCAAGGTGCTCGAGTCCAACAATTCGGATGCTCTCTGGCATCCGGCTTCGCTGACCAAGCTGATGACCGCCTACGTCGTATTCGAGGCCCTGCGCGACGGCGACCTCAAGCTGACCTCGCCGGTTAAGGTATCGGCGCACGCGCTCGCCCAGGCGCCGGCCAAGATGGGCTACAAGGTCGGCACTGTCATCAACGTCGACAACGCGCTGAAGATGATGCTCGTCAAGTCGGCCAATGACATCGCGGTCGCAGTCGCGGAATCGGTCGGCGGCAGCGAGCCGAAGTTCGTCGCACGCATGAACGCCACGGCGCAGCGTCTCGGCATGGTCTCGACGCACTACGATGATGCCAACGGCTTACCGAGCGACGGCCAGCTGACAACGGCGCGCGATCTCGCTGTGCTCGCCCGGGCGATCTTTACGGACTTCCCGGAGTACGTCAGTTATTTCGGGATTCCGGCGATCAAGGCTGGCAAGCGCGTCCTGCGCTCGGAGAACGATCTGCTCGAGCGCTATCAGGGAACGATCGGGATGAAGACCGGCTTCATCTGCGCGTCCGGCTACAACATCGTGGCGAGCGCCAGGCGGGGCAACCGCACGCTGATTGCGATAGTGCTCGGCGCCCCGTCGGCAGACTCGCGCGGCGCGGCCGCGGCGCATCTGCTCGACGACGGCTTTGCGACGTGGCTGACGCAGTCGAAGCCCGATCTGGCGTCTTTCGAGACGACGCCGGCGGTCGGCCCCGCTGCCGACCTGCACAGCGTGGTCTGCACCAAGCACGACGATCCCGATGTCGAGGGCGCCAGCGACACCGTTGCTAATGCCGGGCTTGGCCCGCGCTTCTTCCTCATGGATCCGGTGCCCGTCTTCACCGGCCATGCCGATGGCTACGCCGACGCGAGCGCGCCGGTCGCCAAGACCGGCAAGAAGACGGTGGCGGCCGACGCCGTGCCGCTGCCGCATCTGCGGCCCTAGCTTTCGTCATGCCGCGCGGCAGAAAGAAGCCGATTGCGCTCACGGTGATCGCGGGCGCTCGCGGTGCCGGCAAGACAACCCTCATCAACCGGCTCCTCGACCTCCCGACGTTCGCCCGCACCGCCGTGATCCTCAACGATTTCGGCGAGGTCGAGCTCAAGCGCGCTGCAGTGGCGACGGCCGATGAGGGCTACATTGCACTGGGCTCGGGCTGCGTGTGCTGCGTCGTGCGCGGCGCGCTGGTCGACGCGCTCGAGCGGCTGCTGCGCGATCTCGACAACAATCGCCTCGCCGGCGTCGATCGCGTCATAATCGAAGCCGATGAGGCTGCCGACCCGGCAGCGATCGTCGCGGCGGTCGAGCGCCATCCATACGTGTCGCTGCGCTTCGTCGTGGACGGCATTGTTGCCGCTGTCGATGTCGCCACAGCGGATACGCTTCTTGCCGTACGCGCCGATACGGTGCGTCAGGTCGCCATGGCTGACGTCGTCGCACTGATGGGGGGTGCCGCGAGCGCGAGCGTCGACCAGGTCGGGGGTGTCGGTTCGGTTGTCGAGGCGATGCGTGCTCCGGCCGCGGCGTTGATCGGGCATCGGCCATTCGACCCGGCGACCACAGATGTCGCGGTCTGGCTCGCCGTGACGCCGCGTCAGCCCGCGACGATCGCGGGCGAGGCGGCGCGGATTCATGTCTTCTCGGTCGCGCGGAAAGGAAGCATCCCGCTCGATGCCTTCGATCGGTTTCTCGATTATCTTGCCGTCCTGCAGGGCCAGAACATCATTCGCGTGCGCGCTGCCGCAAGCATTGGCGAGGAGACGTTGGTAGTCGCCGAGAGCATCGGCAGCAGCCTGCGGCCGCCCACGGTCGTGGAAAAGGAAGGAGCGGATGACTTCGGCATTCGCTTCGTCGTCGTTGCCCGCGACCTCGACCAGCCGACCTTTGAAGGTTACCTCGGCGCCTTCCTCAACGAGGCGCGGATCGATAGTCCCGATCGCGAGGCGTTGACCGCCAATCCGCTGGCGATTGCGGGATTCTCGGCGCGGCGCGGCCGATGAGCCGACGCTGATTGCCGGTTAAGGTTGACGAAAAGTGTAAATTTCACAGAATTGTCAAAGGCTTGGCGTAGGCCTAATGCTCGTTTCGAGTTTGCCGGCCTAGGCGGAGCACGGGCAGTGAGCACCTTGTTTGGCGATGTTGCCGATGCCGGCGGCCGCACCTCCCGTGCGGCTCCCGCCGTCTTTCGCCGTTCTGCTGCTCTGGCCTTCAACGTGCTGCCGGGTTCCGTCGCGCTCGATGTCCTGCCGGCCTGGGCGGCACTCGCGGTCCACAGCGTCGGCGACAACGTGTTCTTCCATCCGGACTTTGCTGTTCCGGCGCTTCGCCATCTCGGGGTGGAAGTCAGTCTCGCTACCGTGACGGCCGCGGATCGCCGGCTTGTTGCACTGGCGCCGTTCACGCGCATGCGTCTCGGCCGCGTCGCTCCCGCGGCTCGTTTTTGGGCACACGACTACGCCCCGCTAGGCCTGCCGCTGGTTGACGAAGCGAGCGTGGCCGACGCGGTGCCGGCGCTGCTCGATGGTCTTGCGCCTTCCGGCAGCGGTCTCAGCCTGATCGCGGCGGATCTTCCCATCGAG
>DASZQY010000044.1:0-8990 GCA_035549395.1 Bauldia sp. | reverse complement strand
ACGGCGGCATTGGAACCGCGATGCTCGACGTGCTGCGCATCGCAGGTGCTCGCGCCTTCGGTGCGGCGAGCGCCAAACACCACAATCTGGTCCGTTCGTACGGAGCGACGCCGGTCGAGAGTCGTAGCGAGGCAATTGACGTTGGCGTCCGGCGGATCGAGCCCAACGGAGTCGATGTGACCCTCGACAATCTTGGTGGCCGTTTCGCCGGCCAGAACATCCGCGCCACGCGCAGCGGCGGCGTCATCGTCGGGATAGGCTTCGCCGGAACGAACAACGGACTGATGTCGGTGCCGATCTCGCTGGGTCGCCTGTTTTCGGCCGCTTACCTCAACGGACGGCGCGCAAAATTCTTCGGCATAACGCAGTTCTACCGCAAGGATCCGCATCCGTTCCGAATGGATCTGGCGACCCTGTTCGCCCTTGCCGCGGCTGGCAGGATCAAGCCGCTGATCGCCGCGCGACTGCCTCTGCTCGCGGCACGCGAAGCCGCGGAGATGATGGAAAGCGGGGCGGTGCAGGGCAAGATTGTCCACCTCGCGGACAGCGCCTACACCGCGCCGGGATAGTTCGGGCTCTCGCGCGTGATAGTGACGTCGTGGACATGGCTTTCGCGAAGCGCGGCCGAAGAAATGCGCACGAAGCGCGCCTTGTCGCGGAATTCGCGCAGATCGGCGGCGCCGACATATCCCATTGCAGCCCTGAGGCCGCCGGCAAGCTGGTGCAGCACGCCAGCGACCGGCCCTTTGTAGGGCACCTGCCCCTCGATGCCCTCCGGCACCAGCTTGAGCTGGTCACGGACCTCGGCCTGGAAATAGCGGTCGGCGGAGCCGCGCGCCATGGCGCCGATCGAGCCCATGCCACGATACGATTTGTATGAGCGGCCCTGGTGCAAGTAGACCTCACCGGGGCTTTCATCGGTGCCAGCGAGCAATGAACCGATCATCGCGCAGGCGGCGCCCGCCGCCAGCGCCTTGGCGAGATCGCCGGAATACTTGATGCCGCCATCCGCGATCGCCGGAATGTCGGCGCGGTCGGCAGCTTCCACGACTTCCATGATGGCGGTGAGCTGCGGCACGCCGACCCCGGCGACGATACGCGTGGTGCAGATCGAACCCGGCCCGATGCCGACCTTGACCGCGTCCGCTCCGGAATCGATCAGCGCCTTGGCGCCTTCCGGCGTGGCGACATTGCCGGCGATCACCTGCACGCGGTTCGACAGCTTTTTCACGCGGCTGACTGCATCCAGTACCCGCTGCGAATGACCGTGCGCCGTGTCGATCACGACAAGATCCACGTCGGCGTCGATCAGGCGCTCGCTGCGCTCGAAGCCGGCGTCGCCGACGCTGGAAGCCGCCGCGACCCGCAGCCTCCCCTGCTCGTCCTTGGTGGCGTTGGGATTGAGGACACTCTTCTCGATGTCCTTCACCGTGATCAGGCCGACGCAGCGGTAGTCGTCATCGACCACCAGAAGCTTCTCGATACGGTGCTGGTGAAGGAGCCGTTTTGCCTCATCCTGCCCGACCCCTTCGGTCACCGTCACGAGGCGCTCGCGTGTCATCAACTCGGCGACCTTCTGAGAAGGATCGGTGGCAAAGCGCACGTCGCGGTTGGTGAGGATCCCGACGAGCCGGCCATCCTTCTCGACGACCGGGATGCCCGATATGCGGTAGCGCTCCATCAAGGCGAGCGCGTCGGCCAGCGTCGCCTCGGGGCCGATGGTGACAGGATTCACCACCATGCCCGATTCGAATTTCTTTACCTGCCGGACCGCCTCGGCCTGCTCATCCGGCGACAGGTTGCGGTGGATGACGCCGATGCCGCCAGCCTGAGCCATGGCAATGGCCAGGCGGGCCTCGGTCACCGTGTCCATGGCCGCCGAAATGATCGGCAGGTTCAAGGCGATGGAGCGGGTCAGCCGCGTGCCGACATTCGCCTCGCCCGGCAGGACCTGCGAATAGCCCGGCGAGAGCAGCACATCGTCGAAGGCCAGTGCTTCCCGTCCTGTGGACGGTTCCATGATCACGGCCATGCCAACCTCCGGATAAAGCTAAAGCGACGCCAGCCCGGGCCGCGGGCGGCAGTCGCTGGGGCAATCGGATGAGAGTTGGCGCGGGTGATTACCACGAACGGGCCGATTCGCAAGGCTTCGGGTGCGCATGGCTGGCTTGAGCGGCCAGAGACCGCTCCATGGGCCGGAGCCGATACCTTCGCCGCGACATCAAATCGCCGGGGGAGGCCGCATTAGCCCTTGGGGTCCAGGCAGGCTGCGCGTACATTCCCGCGCGCTCCCGCCTACCTGTTGAACAGCCGTTCCGACGCCTGATCCGTCGCCGCCAGTTTTCTGCCGGCCCCGCAGCACGATTGTCCGCAATGCCTAACCGAATTCTGGTTCCCCTGATTGTCGCCTGCGCGCTGTTCATGGAGAACCTCGACTCTACCGTCATCTCGACGGCTCTGCCGACGATCGCACGCGATTTCGGCACAAGCCCGATCCACTTGAAGCTCGCACTCACCACTTACCTGTTGACGATCGCCGTGTTCCTGCCGGCGTCGGGCTGGCTTGCCGACCGCTTCGGCGCCCGCCTCATTTTCCGGCTGGCGATCATCATCTTCACCTTCGGCTCGATCCTGTGCGGCTTCTCCGGTTCGATTGCGGCGATAGTCTTCGCTCGGTTCATCCAGGGCATCGGCGGAGCGATGATGGTGCCGGTCGGGCGGCTGGTCGTGCTGCGGACCGTCGAAAAGCACGAGCTCGTCGGCTCGCTGGCGTGGCTCACCGTTCCCGCGCTCATCGGGCCGGTGATCGGTCCGCCGGTCGGCGGCTTCATCATCACGTACGTCCACTGGCCGTGGATCTTCTGGATCAACATTCCGGTCGGCATTCTCGGACTCATCCTCGCCACGCTGTTCGTTCCGGACGTGCGCGGCGAGGAACGGGTCGGTTTCGACGGCATGGGTTTCTTTCTCTCCGGCGTCGGTCTTGCGACTTTCATGGGTGGAGCGACGACGCTCGGGCTCAATCTTCTGCCGCTTCCGATCACCGTCGCGCTTCTCATCGTCGGCGCGGCGCTGCTGGTCGGCTACGTGATGCACAGCCTGCGCATTGCCAAGCCCATTTTGGACTTGTCGTTGCTGGCGATCCCGACGTTCCGCCACAGCCTCACCGGCTCGCTCCTCTTCCGCGTCGGCATGGGCGCGACACCCTTCCTTCTTCCGCTGTTGCTGCAGGTCGGCTTCGGCATGTCACCTTTCCAGTCGGGCCTCATCACCTTCGCCAGCGCGATCGGTGCGATCGTGATGAAGTTCGTGGCGCCACCGACGCTGCGGCGCTTCGGCTTCCGGAGGGTGCTGCTCACCAACACCTTCATCGCTGCCGGCTTTGTCGCCCTGCCGGCGCTGTTCACCCAAACGACGCCCGTGCACCTGATCACCGGCCTGCTGCTGATCGGCGGATTCTTCCGCTCGCTGCAGTTCACTTCCGTCAACGCGTTGTCGTACGCCGACATCACGCAGCTCAGGATGAGCCAGGCAACGACGCTTTCCAGCGTAACCCAGCAGGTGTCGCTGTCAGTCGGTGTCTCGATCGGCGCCGTGGCGCTGGAGGCCGCTACGCGCTTCTCCGGCGGTCAGATCGTCGCCGGCGATTTCTGGTTCCCGTTCCTGACGATCGGAGTGATCTCGCTGTCGGCGCTCATCCCGTTCAACCAGCTCGAACGCGACGCCGGATCGGAAATGTCCGGGCACCGGCTCCAACGCGCGACGCCGGATCCGGTCACCGTCATGCGGGAGCGGGGCTAACGGGGCCGGAAATTTTTCGCGACGAGGTAGAGCTCGACCGATTCCGCCCGGCTCGCCGGCGGCTTGGCGTGATGCACCGTGGCGAAGTTTCGTTTGAGCTGTGCCAGTAGCTCGCCCTCGGCGCCTCCCTGAAAGACCTTGGTGAGGAAGTCGCCGCCGGGGCGCAGTATCGACACGGCGAACTCGGCCGCCGCCTCGCACAACGCGACGGTGCGGAGGTGATCGGTCTGCCGGTGGCCTGTGGTCGGCGCCGCCATGTCCGACATCACGACGTCGGCCGCGGCGCCAAGCGCGGCCTTGATCGCGTCAGGCGCAGAGGGATCAAGAAAATCCTGTTGCAGCACCACGACACCGGGCAGCGGGTCCATCGGCAGGTAGTCGATCGCGACAACCAGCGCATGGGAGGCCGTCGAGCGCACCCGATCGACCGCCACCTGCGACCAGCCGCCGGGCGCCGCACCGAGGTCGACCACGCGACGCCCCGGGGCCAGCAGATGGTAGCGGTCGTCCAGTTCGATCAGCTTGAAGGCGGAGCGGGCGCGATACCCTTCGGTCTGCGCTCGCGCCACATACGGGTCGTTCAATTGCCGTTCCAGCCAGCGCGTTGACGACGCCTTGCGGCGCTTGGCCGTCTTCACATGAACTTTGAGGGATCGTCGTCCCGATCCGCGCTTCTCAACCATGCGGGCGGTCGCTCGCCCGCGCAGCGCCCCGGGAACGCCAGACACGATCCTCGGACATCATCTCGACGAGCACCCCTTCACGCAGCCCGCGATCGGCAACCCGCAGCCGCTGGCACCGCCAGCGCCGACGAATCGCTTCGAGGATGGCACAGCCGGCCAGCACGAGATCGGCGCGCTCGCGGCCAATGCAGGGGTTGGCGACGCGCGCGGCATAGTCCATCGTCACCAGCTCGGCGATCAGGCTGTCGACACGCTCGCCGCTCAGCCAGGTTCCGTCAACGCGCCGGCGGTCGTAGCGCGGCAGTCCGAGATGAATGCCGGCAAGCGTGGTCACGGTGCCAGAGGTGCCAAGCATGTGGACGCCGCCGGCCGCTACCGCGACGTCAAGCGCCGCGCCGTCCGGAAAGTCCGCGACCATGGCCGCCACTTCGAGGACCATCGCCTCGAACTGTTCCGGCGTCACATGGTGGCCACCATGGCGTTCGCTGATGTTGACCACGCCAACCGGCAACGACATCCATGTGCGGATGCGGTCCGACATGCGGCGACGGCGCCCGTCGCGGGGCTGGGCGAGATCGATCCACACGAGCTCCGACGATCCACCGCCGATATCGAACAGAATGGCGCCTGACGCCTGCGTATCGATCAGCGAGGCGCAGCCGGAGACCGCCAGCCGTGCTTCCGCCTCGCGCGACACGATTTCCAGCGCGAGGCCGGTTTCGTGTTTCACGCGCGCAATGAACTCTTCGCCATTCTCCGCGGCGCGACAGGCTTCCGTGGCAATCAAGCGCGCTCGAGTCACATCCCGGTCGGCAAGCTTCTCGCCACAAATTCTCAGAGCCTCTATGGCGCGCGTCATCGCCGCCTCGCTCAGTCGCCCGTTCGCCCCCACCCCTTCCCCAAGGCGCACTATGCGCGAGAAGGCGTCGACGACGCGGAAGCCGTGATCACGTGGAGCAGCGACGAGCAGCCGGCAGTTGTTGGTGCCGAGATCGAGAGCACCGTACAGGTGACCACCGAGAGCGGGCCGCCAGCTCCGCTGGTCACGGAAATCCGCAGGAGGCCCCGTCAGAGGCTTGCCGTCCGTGCCGCGCGCGTAGACAGGTCCGCGGCGGCGCTTGCGGCTGCGCCTCACTCTTGCCCGGTGTCCGCCGTCATGCGCGGCGGCCGACCCTGCCTCCGACGCGCGCGTCTCGGGCAATGTCGCGCCGGCGGTCTGCGCGCCGCCTGCATGTCCAGCGGGCGTGCCCGCGTCCTGCGGACCGTCACCCGTTGCCAACTCTCAAACCTCGTCGAGCCGCCGCCAGGTACCCGTCAGTCAGAGGGAACAGCGCGGCCCGATCTATCGTTGCGTTTCGCCTGCCACTCTAACAGGGCGCTGCTGACTGACAAGCGAAGGCGCCGCGCTCACTTCGCATGCGCCTCGATGTTAACCTTGCTGAGAGCCGCCGTCGGGTCGTTCTGGCTGGCAATGAAATCATCGAAAGTCACGCCTGCGGGATCCTTGGACGTCATGCGGATCGCCAGCGTCTTTGCGCCGTTGATGAAATCGCCGATTGCCTGGGTGACTTCCGTGCTGTTGGCGGCACCACCAAGAAATACCAGCGCGGTGCCCTGGGCCAACGCCGCCAGCCCCTGACGGAAGGCCTTCACATCCTGTCCGGCCCTCGCGGCCATTTGCCCATAGACGATATTGGCAAGCCCGAGATCGCGCATATCGATGGCAACGCTCTTCAAGGTCAGCCCCTCACTGGCGTCGATCTGCTGGCCGGTATCAGTCGAGAACAATGACCGCGTCGCGTTGCCGAGAATGGCCGCTACGGCAAGCGACCCTAGATCAGCGCCCGATACCGAGAGCTTGTCCAGCCGGATCTCCTGGGAGGGTTCGTCCCACCGCAGTGCAAAGTCGTAGCCCGCGTCAACCTTGTCGATGCCGATGTTGAGCAGACTGCGGGCGAACTCATCGCTGCTGTTCGGCGGGATCGCGACGACGATGTGCCGCGCGTTGCTCGCGATGTCGGTCGGGATGCCATTGATGTAGTTGCCGAGAGTCAGATCAAAGCTGCCGATGGCGGCCTGAATGCGCTGACCCGGATTCTGGTCGTCAGGAATGTCGGCGTTGAAGCCGGAGAACGCGAAGCCCCCAAACGTCGGGATGAGTTCGCGGTAGTGCGCCTCCACCCAATCCTTGTCGAGCGCCGGGCCGGCCGCTTTCAGCGCGGCCAGAGCCCCGGAAAAGTCCATGCCCTTGAAGAGGAATCGTGACAGCGACATCTGCCCGTCGCCAGGTGCGGCCAGGCGTACGCGCTGCACCGAGATATCCGGATAGCGACCGTTGGCGAATGCGCCGAAGCGCACGGGACCGACGCCAACGGAGACGCGCTTGCCATCACTGTCCGCGCCGCTGCATTTCAAACCGGCGAAGACGATCGGCGACGCCTCGATGGCCGCGGTCGCATCGACCAGAAACGCCACGATCTTCGCGCCGGTTTCGGGGCTGACGTTGTCGCCCTCGTCATTGGCCTCGCCGATCAGGTTCATGAAATCAACGAACGACATCTTGAGCGGACGCGCCTTGAGACTCGCCATCGCCGTGTCGCCGATATCGCAGCCGCCGGTCGGCGACTTGATGGACCCCTGCGCCTCGCGCAGGTTGCGATAGATCGGGCGGGGTGGACCATTCGGATCGCCGGGGACAAGGCCGTAGAAGGAGAGCAGACCGCCGATATCGAACTGCTCGGCGGTGATCCTGCCAAAGGTCCCCTGCCCGCCGGCCGAGTTGGAGATCGTCACGCTGCCAATGGACACCGTATTGGCGACGCCCTTCCAGACACTGGAGAGGCGAATGTCGTGGAAGACGAGGTCGCCACTCACGGTCGCGCCATCGGCGGCCGTGGTCGAGTAGGCAACGTCGTAGGTCGGGATCGTGATGCGACGGGCGTTAAGCGAAGCGAGCTCGCTGGCGTGGCCGGCAAGGTCTCCGGCCAGTACGGCCTTCAGCGTCGCCTCGTCGAGGGAGGAGTCCACCACCCGAACGGACGGCACGGCAACTGTGGTGTGGAAGGTCGCCGTCTCGGCCGCCAGGGCCGGCGGCGATAGCGACATGCAGCCCACAAGACCGACGCCAAATGCGATCGCCCGAAAACGCATGCACGCCTCCCCACGCAACGCCTGCGCAATCTCTCGCATGCCGCGCGCCGCCGGCAAAGAGGCCGCCGTCACAGGACTCGTCGGGAATGGAGGCGCTGGCTGGGGAACTAGGATTCGAACCTAGACTGGCGGAGTCAGAGTCCGCTGTCCTACCGTTAGACGATTCCCCATTCGGCAGGTTTCGCTCGGCCGGCCGTGCGTAACATCCGGCGG
Organism: Bauldia sp.; assembly: GCA_035549395.1. Taxonomy (GTDB): domain Bacteria; phylum Pseudomonadota; class Alphaproteobacteria; order Rhizobiales; family Kaistiaceae; genus DASZQY01. Next base: position 1,143 of record DASZQY010000044.1, on the reverse strand, counting down.
AGCGGCTGATGCTATAGGCAGCGCCTCAGAAGCCGTCAACCACCGGGGCCGTCAGCCACCAGGTCTCTAGCGGTGCGCCTTTAGAAACGTATTGACGTAGGGCGCCCAGGGCGGCGGCGACCCGACCGCCGAGATCAATCCGTGGCCCTCGCTCCCGACCGGGGGCAGCTCATGAAACTCCACGTTGCCGCCGGATGCCCGGAAAGCGTCAGCCATCCGCTGTGCCAGGTCGGGCGGAAAGTATGTGTCGTTGGACGCGTAAAGCCACAGGGTCGGCAGCCGTTCCGACTTTCCGAATACGCCGGCAGCCGCAACAAGCCTGTCGGGCGCACAGTTGCTCAGGGGCCGGTCGTTATTGTGCCCTCCCCTTCCGGCGGCGAACGCGACTATCGCTTTGACGCCCGGGGGGTTGCGCCCGGCCAGCGCCAGATCGCCCCATGCGCCGGCCGAATTGCCAATCAGAACGATGTCGTCAGCGCGGACATGGGGAAGACTGGAGGCGTATGCCAGCGCCGCCGCTATGGAATCGGCCGCTCCGTTGCCCGCGGCGACATAGTCCGCCGCCGCGCAGCTTCCCTGGTCCTCAAGGTAGGGCCCACCGGTCTTTCCATGGCCTGGCCGCTCAGGAATGAGCACCGCGTAGCCGTGCGAAGTCAGCCATTGCGTGAGGATCGGAAACGACGGCTGCGCGGCCGTCGCGCGGACCGCAGCGTCCTGTTCGGAACCGTGCGCCACAACCACGAGCGGAAACGGCCCGCCTCCCGATGGCGTAAAGAACGCTGCCCGCGCGACAAGGCCCGGGACCGGCGTTGGCACCAGCCACAGCTGCCCATCGTCTGCGGTGGTCGCGTTCTGCGGCCCCGGCTGCGCGGACGGACCCAGCCCAACGGTTGTGCTATCGCTGATGCACCCTCCCAGCAGCATCGCCAGCCCGAGAAAAGCAAACCGCAGCATCGTCGGCGTTCGGCTCAACCTGCTCGCTCCATACGAAGAATCGGCACAGCCAACTCAACCGCGATTCACCGAAGCAAGCCATCCGCAGCATGTGGCAGAAACGCCACTCGCGCCAAAATCCGTCCGATAGAGCGGCGGTCGAATTCGCCGTGTGGTTGTCCAACGCATTGAATTTTAAGTGCATCTTCG
>DASZQY010000043.1:0-2034 GCA_035549395.1 Bauldia sp. | reverse complement strand
ACGCCGGCTTCATCGTGCTCAAGGGCAACCTGTTCGACTCGGCAATCATGAAGACCAGCGTCATCAGCCCAGAGTTCCGCAACCGCTACCTCTCCAACCCCAATCATCCGAACGCTTTCGAAGGCCGTGCGGTCGTGTTCGAGGGACCGGAGGATTACCACCATCGCATCGACGATCCGTCGCTCAAGATCGACGAACACTCGATGCTGTTCATCCGCGGTACCGGGCCGATCGGCTATCCCGGCGGCGCTGAGGTGGTGAACATGCAGCCCCCGGCGGCGCTCATCAAACGCGGCATCCATGCCCTGCCCTGCATCGGCGACGGCCGCCAGTCGGGCACGTCGGGCTCCCCGTCCATCCTCAACGCCTCGCCGGAAGCAGCGGCCGGCGGCGGCCTTGCCATCGTGCAGACCGGCGATCCGATCCGCATCGACCTCAACACCGGCGAGGCCAATATCCTGCTGCCCGAAGCGGAGCTGGCGAAGCGCCGCGCTGAACTGACTGCCCATGGCGGCTTCCCGATCCCCAAGAGCCAGACGCCGTGGCAGGAGATCCAGCGTTCGATGGTCGACCAGTTCTCCGAAGGCATGGTGCTCAAGCCGGCCATCAAGTACCAGAAGGTCGCCAAGACCTACGGCATCCCGCGCGACAACCACTAACCTTGATCTGACTCAACGCGCCGGCCGCGTCGTTCCTGTCGACTTCGTCGGCAACCCACGGGGCGCACGATGAGCAAGGTCAACGCAGCATGGCACCGGGCCCACCCGATGCCGCCAAAGGCGACGCTGGACCAGCGCATCGCGTGGCACGTCGAGCACGCCAGGCATTGCGGCTGCCGTCCCATCGCGGGGAAGATCCGCGACGAGATGGTGAAGCGCGGCATCGCCGTCCCGGTTTTCGGCAAGTAGATCGCCGCACCCGGCGCCGACTGGGCGAGCAGGCCCGAACTGGGCTACACAGCCATAGGGCGCGGCTGGGCGGGCGACGACATGAGTCGGATGACGGATGCGATAGCGGAAGCGTTGTCGGACGGCAGCTCGGCCGTCACCGCGGCGATCGCCGTCGCCATATCGTCGGCGGCCCCGGAGTTCATCTGGCAGGGGCTGCGTGACCTGTTCGGCCACCTTTCATGGTCGAACCTGGTCTCCACGATACTGATTGCGGTGATCCTCGTCTTCTTCGTCGATCCCATACTCGAGCGCGTGCGCCGATGGCTTGGCGACGGGCATACCGGCGAGCGGGGACGGCCGCGTCACCTGCTGGTCACAGCCGCCATCAGCCTGCTCGTCGCCATGACCTCGGTCGGTCTGCACGACGCCATGAGCATCTTCGCCGCCGGTGACGGATCCGGTGAAGGTGCCGGTGTCTCGCGCGCGGTCACGATCACTATCTCTTGGGGCATAGTGCCGTTCGCGGTCACGCTTGCCTGGCAATCCGCCTCGCATCGCTCGTGGGCGATCCCGATCGGAATCCTAGCCGCCGCCTCATCCTTTCTGGCTGGCTGGTATTACGATTGGGGGCTGAACACCACGATGACCACGGCGATTCCGTGCCTGGTGATCCAGTGGTTCGGCTATCGCCACACCGGCAAGCCGGACATCCCCACGCACCTTCCGAGTTATGCGCCGACCTTGGCTATCGCCGCCGTGGCATGGCTGGCGTTCGCGGGCCTGGTAGACGCGGTCGTCACCCTGAGCAACATCCCTGCCCCAACCTTCTACGATACGCCCGACTATTTCATCGACGCTCGCTTCTATCTCGGCTGGTATCTGGGCCTGCTCCTTGCCCGTCAGGCGAGGCCAACAGGCAGGCCCGTTGCAGCCTGAGACGTGCATCACGACACGTGCTAGTGCGTGCGCAGCCACTCGCGTGCGGCGCGCTGCGCCTCGGCGATCGCCGCCGCGGTCATCTCGCGGGCGACTTCCTGCCGGTAGCTCGCCGCCTCGGCCATGCCCTTGACGGCCGCGATGTTGAACCACTTGTGGGCCGCCACCAGATCGGCATTGACCTCGCGTCCGGCCGAATACGCGATGC
>DASZQY010000042.1:0-2198 GCA_035549395.1 Bauldia sp. | reverse complement strand
GAAGATGCAGCGCGAGGGTATCTTCCGCGAGATGAAGATGCGCCGCAATTACGAGAAGCCCTCCGAGCGCAAGGCGCGGGAGAAGGCCGAGGCGGTCCGCCGCCATCGCAAGCTTCTCCGCAAGCGCATGGACCGCGAGGGCTACTAGTCCTCAAAGAATTCGCCGGCTGCTCGCAAGACGCGGCCGGTTTCAGCGTTCCGGAAATGCAACGGCCTGCCGACCCTGTCGGCGGGCCGATGTGTTTTGGGGCGGACGCCTTTAAGCCGCCACGTTCGCGTGCCAATCTGGCGGTCTGTCGTAGCATTACGGCCGTCGCCCATGCTGGTCCGTTCTATCCTTCTTGTCGCGTTGATCTGCGCAGTAACTGCCGCTCCAGCGGAGTCGGACTCGAGCTCCAAAAGGCCATGCGAGGCGATGGCAAAGTACCTGCGCCAATTCGCTCAGGCCCGTCCCATCACCGACACCGGCTGGTTTGAGTTTCTCAATGCTGCCGCACATCTCGCCGACGAGAAGTCTGATCCGAACGCGTTCGTGTCGGCGGTTCCAGTCCGGCATTTCGACACGCTCCAGGCGGCCATTGATTCGATTCCCGGTGCACAGGCGAGCGATGTCTGGTTCGATGAAGGCGCACCGGTTGTTCGTGATCTTCGCCCTTACAGCAATCACGTCCTGCTCTCGGAAATTGAGGGCACCGCAAACTGCCACTACGCGGCGGTGCTGCGGGTCGAAAAGGACCGGGTAACGCCCATTGAAGTAACCCAGAAGGGCGAGATTTGCTGGACTTCGGCGCTTCTTGTCATTCGCGTCGGTCGACAGGCTTTCCTCGCAACCCGAACTGTCGATGCAGGACCCAGCCAGTTGCAGTATCGGATCTCGCTCCATCATCCGGAAGGTCCGATCGGCGATGGCGCGGGCTTCTGCCGTGTAATTGTCGACTATAGGCCGCAGCTGATCATCAAGCGGTGGTACACTGGATCGGGCAGCGATCCGCTGGTCAGTGATCTCCGGCAAGCGCTTGAGCCAATCTTCACGCAACCGACCGATGTAAGCAGGGCGCTCGCGACATTCAAACCAGCGCCCAATGGCACCTCACCGTTTGATGAGTTTCTTCGCAGCGATGGCAACCGTCGAGACGAGGCGTTGGAGAGACTCGATCCAGATGTTGCGCTGAACGACATGCCGTTTGCAGAGAACGTGCAAGCATACAGCTATGCCCGCAACATGACGCACTACGCCCTTGAGATACGGCACCGCCGCTTCATTCTGGGATTCGGCCAGCCGGAGCTTGGATGGCGCAAATGGTCGGATAATGCCTTCGCTCTGTGGGAGTGGAACGGACAAAAACTCGTCCCATTCGCCAGCGGCTATGTCGAGAAGCGCGCCGAGAAGCCGACTATTACCGTCGAGTAGTTCGTCTACTCCCAGACGTTCGCGCGCTCGGCGAAGTTGGGGCGGCTGTTCCTGACCACGCAGAAGCGCTGGCCGGTCGGGGCTTCCATCACCACCCAGCTCTCGATCTTCTCCACCACCTTGGCGCCGAGCTTCTCCAGGCGTGCCGTCTCGGCCGGCACGTCGTCGGTCTCGATGTCGAGATGCACGCGGCTAGGATGGCCGACCTTCTGCACCTCGATGTCCATGTGGCTGTCCTTGTTCCGGAGGTGGACGTACTTCTCCGGCGCCGGCTCGTCGTCGGGCTTCTCGATCTGCTCCATGCCCAGCGCCTGGGACCAGAAATCCGCCGCCGCCCGCAGGTTCTGGGTATGGCAGTCGATGATCATTCCGCTCAGGCGGCTCTTGTGCATTTCACGCCCTCTCTGTCGCCGATCCTGTCGGCAATCGCATCTTAGACCCGCCATCCCGGGGCGTCCCGGGGTGACGACTGAGAGTGAACCTTCGTCCGAGCCGACCGTTGCCTGCCGGCTACCCCAGCGCCTTCACGATCTCCTCGCAGACCTTCTTGGCGTCACCGAACAGCATCATCGTGTTGTCGCGGAAGAACAGCTCGTTATCGACGCCGGCATAGCCCGAGGCCATCGAGCGCTTCACGAACAGCACCGTCTTGGCCTGCTCGACCTCCAGGATCGGCATGCCGTAGATCGGGCTCTTCGGGTCGGTCTTGGCCGCCGGGTTGGTCACGTCGTTGGCGCCGATCACGAAGGCGACGTCGGTCTGCGCGAACTCGCGGTTGATGTCCTCG
>DASZQY010000041.1:0-6740 GCA_035549395.1 Bauldia sp. | reverse complement strand
GAGCCCAAACGAGGGCCGGAAGAGGAACGACGCCGCGTAGCGGCAGCAAATCAGTCCAGTGGACTGTTTTGAGTTCCGAACGCCCGAGCCCAAACGAGGGCCGGAAGAGGAACGACGCCGCGTAGCGGCAGCAAATCAGTCCGGTGGACTGATTTGAGTTCCGAACGCCGGAGCCCAAGCGGAGGCCGGAAGAGGAACGACGCCGCGGAAGCGCGGCAAATCAGTCCGGTGGACTGATTTGAGCTTCGAACGCCCGAGCCCAAGCGACGGCCGGAACAGGTCGTCGCGGCGAGAACGCCCGCCCGTCTTTGACCGGCCATAATCCTCGCCCTATCCTCCCGTCATGCGGATTCTGGCAGCGCTAGCGGCTGCGATGCTTGCGTTCGGCGCCCTGGTGCCGGCACGGGCGGATGACGCGCCGCCAAAGGTTGACGGCCGGGTGGGCGATACCCCACCGGTGACGCGCCAGGCGACCGAGGACGCCGCTGGGCTTAGCCGCGCCGACCAGCTCGACGCTCTGTTCAAGCGCCTCAAGGCCGCGGGCAGCGAGGCGGAGGCGACCTCGATTGAAAACAGCATTGCGACGATCTGGCTGAAGTCGGGCAGCGATACTGTCGACCTGCTGATGACCTGGACGGAAGACGCCATCCATCAGAAGGACTACAGCCTCGCGATGGACTATCTCGACCGTGTGCTGACGTTGAAGCCGGACTATGCCGAAGGCTGGAATACGCGCGCCACGGTCGAGTTCCTCAACGAAGACTATGGACGCTCGATGGCCGACATCGAGCGCACGCTGAAGCTGGAGCCGCGCCACTTCGGCGCCTTGGTCGGCCTCGGCACGATCCTGCGCGATCTCGGGCAGGACAAGCAGGCGCTGGAGGTGTACCGCTACGTGATCGGGCTCGACCCGTACCTCAGCAACGTGCGCGACGCGATCAAGGACCTGACCGACAAGGGCGCGGACGGGCGCGACAGCTAGCCGGGGTCAGGCCGGCCGGTTCCGCCCGCCGGTGCCCACCACCGCGATGCGCAGCATGTTGGTGGCGCCGGGTGTGCCGAGCGGCACGCCTGCGGTCAGGATGATTTTCTCGCCGGCCTTGGCGAACCCTTCGTGCTCGGCGATCTGGCAGGCGCGCTCGACCATGCCGTCAATATCGCCGGGTTCCTCGCCGAACAGGCAATGCAGGCCCCAGACGATGGACAGGCGGCGTGCCGTGCTGATCACCGGCGATAGCGCCAGCACCGGCGTCTGCGGCCGCTCGCGGGCGGCGCGCATGGCGGTCGTGCCGGAGGCGGTGAACGAGCAGATCGCAGCGACATTCAGCGTCTCGGCGATCTGGCGAGCGGCGGCCGAAATCGCGTCTGATCCGGTTGGTTCCGGGTCGGTGCGCTGCGCGCGCAGGATCTGCACGTAGTAGGGATCGCGCTCCACCTCGGTGGCGATGCGGTCCATCGTCGCCACGGCCTCGGTCGGGTAGGCGCCGGAGGCCGATTCGGCGGAAAGCATGATGGCGTCGGCGCCCTCGAAGACGGCGGTCGCGACATCCGATACCTCGGCGCGCGTCGGCGTCGGAGCCGAGATCATGGACTCCAGCATCTGGGTCGCGACCACCACCGGCTTGCCGGCACGGCGCGCGGCGCGGGTGATCTGCTTCTGGATGCCAGGCACGCGCTCGAGCGGCATCTCGACCCCGAGATCGCCGCGCGCCACCATCAGAGCATCGGTCTGGTCGATGATCGCCGCCAGCCGGTCGACGGCTTGCGGCTTTTCGATCTTGGCCATCACGCTGGCGCGCCCGGCGACGATCTTCTTCACGTCGCTCACGTCCTCCGGGCGCTGGATGAACGACAGCGCGATCCAGTCGACGTTGGCGGCGAGCGCCGCGTCGAGATCGGCGCGGTCCTTCTCGGTCAGCGCGGCAAAATCGATCGTGGTGTCCGGCACGCTCACGCCCTTGCGGTTGGAGAGCATGGTGCCCACCTCGACGGTGGTCAGCGCGCTGGTCGGCGAGCAGCCGACGACGCGCAGCCTCACCTTGCCGTCGTCGAGCAGCAGGCGGTGGCCTGGCTGCAGGGCGGCGAGTATCTCCGGGTGCGGCAGCTCGACCCGGCTGGCGTCGCCCGGCGTGGGGTCCGAATCCAGCGTGAACATCTGCCCGGGGGTGAGCATGACGCTGCGCTCGGCAAAGACGCCGATGCGCAATTTTGGGCCCTGCAGGTCGGCGAGAATGCCGATCGGCCGCCCCACCTCGGTCTCGATCTCGCGGATCGCGCCGACCAGCCGCTTCAGCATGTCATGGTCGGTGTGGCTCATGTTGATGCGGAAGACGTCCGCGCCGGCCCGGAAGAGGGACGTGATGCTTGCCTTGTCGGAGGAGGACGGCCCGAGCGTGGCGAGGATCTTGACCTTGCGCGTGCGCCGCATCAGCCGCCTGCGTCCACGCTGTCGGAGGTGGAGCCCGGCTCGGTCAATTGCACCGTCCAGCTCTTCTGCTCGCCCGTATCGACCTCGAAGAAGCTATTGCGTTCGTAGCCGCGCGTCACGCAATCCTCGATGCCGTGAATGGTAAAACTCTTGTCGCTCGTGCACATCGCTGCCTTGCCACCCCAGATGCCGCCGCGATCATAGTCCACGGCATATATGTAATAGAAGCGCGACACGAGCGTCCCTGGTACCAGCGTTTCGCAGCTGTCCGGCGCGACATTCCACCAGCCCTCCGTGATCCACTCCTGGCTCGACTTGTAGCCGATCGCCACGCCGACGCGGCTGGGCGTGCGGTTGCAGAGTCTGAGGCCCTTGGCGGAGGGGTCGGCCGAAGGGCTGGAGGTCGCGATGCGCCCCGAGATGTCCTTGCCGGCCGCCGGGCGCAGTTCCCAGTAACCCACGGCACCGATCACCAGCACCAGGCCAACAGCAACCGCAACGATTGCCTGCCGGTACCAGGTGGGGACGGTAAATGGTCGTTTGGCCACGGGCGTTCTTGTTAGCTGCGTGTCGCCTTAACGTGTGGGGTGCGCCAAATCGCCGGCACCTTATGCCGCCTGGAATGCGCGTTCGTCAACGCGACGACGGCGCTGTGGACTGCTGCGCCGCCCTGCCGGTCTCATTCCCGCTGAGTGGCAACAGAACGCGGCGGCATCGTGGCCCAGCGGCTGGCTTCGCGCGCGGCCGCTCACTATTGTCGCGCGCCATGAACGATCCCGCCGCTGGCAAAGACTTCCCAGCCTTCGTCGTCGCACCGGGGGCATCGTCGTCGGGGCTGGTCCTGGTATGCGATCATGCCGCCAACGCCGTCCCGCCCGAGTACGGCGATCTCGGCCTGCCGGCCGCCGAATTTCGTCGGCACATCGCCTATGATCCGGGCGCAGCCGCGCTGACACGCGCACTCGGCGCCGCGCTCGGCGCGCCGGCGGTCTTCTCTACCTTCTCGCGTCTGCTCATCGATGCCAATCGCGGCGAAGACGATCCGACTCTCATCATGCGGCTCTCGGATGGCGCCGTCGTACCTGGCAACGCACGTGTCGACGCGGCCGAGCGCGCGCGGCGCATCGCGCGCTATCACGCGCCCTATCATGCCGCCGTCGATGCCGCGCTCGATGCCGCGCTCGCCGCCGGCGTCGTGCCTGCGATTTTCTCCGTGCACAGCTTCACGCCGGTGTGGCGCGGGGTGCCGCGGGCGTGGCACTGCGGCGTGCTGTGGGACAACGATCCGCGCATGGCCGTGCCGCTGATCGAAGGGCTGCGTGCCGATGGGTCGCTCATCGTCGGCGACAACGAGCCCTACGCTGGCGCGCTGGCCGGCGACAGCATGTATCGCCACGCCACCCGGCGCGGGCTGGCGCATGCCCTGGTCGAGGTGCGTCAGGATCTCATCGCCGATGAAGCCGGCGTGGCAGCCTGGGCGGAGCGGCTGGTGACATTGCTCGTCGGGCTCAACCGCGATCCCGCGCTGCACGGGGTGCGGCATTACGGTTCGAATGCGGACTAGATCCGCGCCAGCTAGATCCGCTGCAGATTGGGCACGAGGTGGAAGAGGCCGAAATCGACGAAGCTGCCGCGGGCACGGCCGCCCCCGCCTTCAAGATCGAGCACGACCGCGGTGTCGCTGCGCTCGTCGAAAGTGCGCTCGTCGAACAGGTGGTTGAAGAATTCGTCGATCGGCGCCTCGTCGGCGACCACGATCGCCGAGCCGGTCTCCGCCCACCAGGTGCCCGGCGTCAGCCGGTCGTGCAGGTCGCGCTCGCGCCGATTGCGCGTCGGGCTGGCGGCGAAGTTGAAGATGACGACGTAGGTGGGCACATCAGCCTCCTCGAAATGCCACACGCAAGGCCTGATTTGTCGCATCGCACAGGCGGCTGGGGAAGCGGTGGAGAAGCGGCGCGCCGCGATTGACCCGTGGGGAGGCGTCGGGCACCAACATTGCCAGCATCCGCTTGAATTTCGCAGGAAGGAATTGCGATGGCAGCCGCCAGTCCCGCCAGCTTCGCCAGTGACCAGCTCCGCTCGATCGTCGAACGTATCGAGCGGCTCGAGGAAGAGAAGGCGGCGCTCAGCGAGGACATCAAGGAAGTTTACGCCGAGGCCAAGGGCAATGGCTTCGACACCAAGATTCTGCGCACCGTCGTCAGGCTGCGCAAGCAGGATTCCAGCGAGCGTGCCGAGCAGGAAGCGCTGCTCGATCTCTACATGCATGCTCTGGGAATGGTCACCGCCGAGGCGGCGGAGTAACGCCTAGCGCAGGGCGACCGTCTGCAGACCGAGATCGATCATCGCCGGCTGTTCGACCAGCGCACCGGAAAAACGATCGGTGCGCAGATCCTGATAGGCCACCTGGCCGAAGCCGGCGCCGTAGGTCACCGTCGGCTTCTCGAACAGATCGGGGGCGTTGGCGAAGTCCGGCATGGTGAGCAGGGCGTAGGCCTGCTGGCGGGTCGATTGCGGCGCGATCCATGTCCGCAGCCCCTGCGTATCCAGCGTCGTCAGCGTCAGCTCGGGTGCCGCCATCGCGGGGAGGTCGCTGTTGGCGTGGATGCTGGCCGTGTGGATGGCGTCCGTGCGCGGCCGCAGAGCCGGCAGCGGAAAGCCGGCGATGGCGCTCGCCTGGCGCGGCGCCGGCGCGGCGGCGGTGTCGTCGGCATAAGCCAGAACCGGCGGCACGGTTGACAGCGGCTCGGCGCCGTCGCGCATCACGGCGGTGGTGATTGCCTCGGCACGGAGCGGGCGGTTCACGTCGATGGTCGCAACGACGGCGGTCGGCGCAATCGGCACGGAGGCGCCGCTGTCAGCATTGCCGGCGCCGCGGATGGCGAGCGCGCGGGCAAGCGCGGGCGGTACCGGAGCCACAGACCAGTCGCCCGGCGAGGTGAAGTCGGGAGCGAGGCCGCCCATGCGCATGTCGGCGCTGGCGAGCAGCGTCGGCTGCGAGGGTGCGGCCACTGCGGGCGCCGGCACGTCGGCGCTGGTCGCGTCGAACGCGGCAGCCAGGCGCGTGGCGGCGTCGAAGATGGTCGTGCGGCGCGGCGCCAGATGCGGCAGCGGCGGGACGACATCGGCCGCGGCGATGGTCTGCGCCAGCCCGGTGCTGTCGTCGTTCTCGTCGTCGGCCTCGTCCGGATCGACCGCGGCGAGCTGGATTGGTGCGCCGATCGCCTGGCGTGTCGTCGCTGGCGCGGCCGGCTTGGACGCGTCGGCTACCATAACCGGCGGTGGCGCGGCGGCGCCGAACGGACCCGGCTTGAAGGAGGCATCGGCGAACATCGCGATCGGCTGGCCGGTCGCCTTCTTGGCGTTGTATTCGGCAAGCGCCTCGGCGTAGCCGGGCAGCGGCTTGCCGTCGGTCGGAATGTCGAGGGTCTTGCCGTCGGGGAATACCTTCACCAGCTGCTGGCGCGTCATGCGCGGCCAGTGGCGGACCGAGCCGGTGTCCATATGCACGAACGGCGAGCCTGAGGTCGGGTAGAAGCCGACGCCGCCGGCCTGCAGGCGCAGCCCGATTTCGCGCAGCTTCTCCAGCGGCACGTCGGGAATGAAGAAATCCATCGCCTTACCCTGCATGTGCAGGCTGTTCTCGGCGACGCCGGTAGAACGGCGGCGGAGCATCGCGTTGGTGACCGGCGCGCGGTAACCGCAGACGACCTGGATGACGGCGTGCGAACCCGACTGCTTGTAGACCTCCCACAGGAGGTCGAAGAGGTGCGGGTCCATATTGGTGGGCTTTTCCTGGCGCCAGTCGCGCAGGAAATAGTTGAGCTTCTGCAGACCGGCCTGATCGTAGACGCCGTTGCGCTTGAAGACGATGGTGGCGGTTTCGTTGGTGTGCAGGTGGTGGAGGGTGAGCGACATCACCTGCGGCGTGGCGTCGGTCTGGGCGATGGACAGCCCCCCGAGGGCGGCGACCGTCACGCCGGCAGCCACGTAGGTCCAGGCACGCGTCTTCAAGCGCGCCGCCAGCGACCTGAGCAGTCTTCCCCGAGAACTATTCCCCCGTCCTGGCAATATCCCCTTGTCCCTATCCGAGAACCCACCGGCCAACTAAGGCCACAGGAATAGAGATTGTCAGGGCGCTAGGTTAACGCCCCTTTACCAACGCCAGATTGCCCTATCGGACAGGCCATCCGCCAGTGGCATCAACGATTAGGGACGGATCATGGCAAATAGAAGGCTGATTCGGGAAGCCCCCTTGACGATAAGCCTCGGGCGCAATTCGATTTTCCACCGAATCGAAGGCTCGGAACGA
>DASZQY010000040.1:0-19074 GCA_035549395.1 Bauldia sp. | reverse complement strand
GCCCATGCCCCGGCGGCTGGAATGAAGCTTGTGACTGCCTTGCGCTTTGATGCGCTGAAAAATGGGAGGAATGGGAATGAGGAAAACGACCGCGCTGCTGGGGGCGACTGCCCTGGCGGCCGTGATGATGGCTCCGGCATTCGCTTCGGCGGCTGAGCTTGAGGTCATCCACTGGTGGACATCGCCGGGCGAAACGGCCGCGGTGCACACGCTCCGCGACGCGTTCAACAACGACGGCCAGGGCGACTCGTGGAAGGACGACGCCATTGCCGACGGCAACACGGCGCGTTCGACCGACATGCAGCGCATTCAGGGTGGCGATCCGCCCGGCGCCTCGCAGTTCAACCCCGGCCGTGAGTACGAAGAGCTGATCAAGAACAACCTGCTCCTCGACCTCACCGACCTCGCTACCGCCGGCAACTGGGAAAAGACGTTCCGTCCGCCGGATGTCTCGGCCGGCTGCATCGTCGATGGTCACTGGTGGTGCGCCCCGGTGAACATCCATTCGTGGAACTGGGCATGGTACTCCAAGGCCGCCTTCAAGCAGGCCGGTCTGGACGAGCCGCACAACTTCCAGGATTTCCTGGCTGACGCTCCGAAGCTGAAGGCGGCAGGCATCATTCCGTTCGCGATCGGCGGCGACGGCGGCGGCTGGCAGATCGCCGGCGCGTTCGGCGTGATCCAGACCGAGATGATCGGCCATGCCAACCGCGACAAGATCCTGCACGACAAGGATCTGGCGCTCGCGGGCGGCCCGGAAATGAAGGCGGTGTTCACTGCCTTCAAGTCGCTGCGCGACTACTCGGACGATGGCTACTCCAACCGCAACTGGAACGACACCTGGAAGCTCGTCGACTCCGGCAAGGCCGCCGTGCAGATCATGGGCGACTGGGAACGTGGCGAGTTCGCCGCCAAGGGCGAAGTCGGCACGAAGGACTACGGCTGCATCCCGGGCTTCGACGATGCGCACCCGACCGCAACCACCAGCGGCGACGTGTTCGTGTTCCCGAAGCTCAACGACCCGGACAAGGAAGCGGCCCAGAAGCGTCTGGCCAACCTGATCGTCTCCCCGGCGGTCCAGCTGGCCTTCAACAACGCGAAGGGCTCTTCGCCGATCCGCGCCGACGTCGATATGGGCGCTGCCGACCCGTGCCTGCAGAAGGCGCTGGATATCTTCAACAATCATCCGGATGAGATCGTGACCGATGCACAGCGCTGGCTGTCCAACGACACGACCAACCAGATGAATGACCTGTTCACGAAGTTCTTCAACGACCCGAGCTACACGGTCGATCAGGCTCAGGCCGACTACGTGAACATCCTGAAGAACGCCGACTAAACGCCAGCATTACGGAGGCGCTGTCCCGCAAGGACGGCGCCTCTTCCGTACACGGGAAACTTCGGCTGTCGACGGCTGGGCTGCCCAGACGAAAGACTGTCCGAACGCGATGGCTGTTTCGGGGCGAGAAGCGGCCATCAATCGAAAGCGGGGACGATGGCAGAGCGCAAAAGACGGAAATTTCCGATCGCGGCGATCATCGCCACGATACCGCTGATGATCGAAGCCGTCGGCGTCTACATCTTCGGTATCGGTCTCTCGATCTACTTTTCCTTCACCAATACGCGCGTCTTCCCGAGCTACAAATTCACCGGCTTCGGCCAATACACCCGGCTGTGGACCACCGACGTGTGGTGGACGGCGTTCAAGAACATCTGGGTGTTCGGGTTCCTTTCGATCGCCGCCAACCTGGTGTTCGGCTTCCTGCTCGCGGTCTTCATGGACCAGCGCATCAAGCAGGAGGACCTGTTCCGCACGATCTTCCTCTATCCCTTCGCGATGTCGCTCATCGTCACCGGCCTGGTGTGGCAGTGGGTGCTCGACCCGAACTACGGCCTTGACGCCACCATGCACGGCTGGGGCTGGACCAGCTTCCATTTCTCGCCGCTGAACGATTCGCGGACGGCAATCTACGGTCTGGTCGTGGCAGGCATCTGGCAGGGTGCGGGCGTGACCATGGCGATCCTGCTCGCAGGGCTGCGCGGCGTCGACGCGGAGATCTGGAAAGCGGCGCGCGTCGACGGCATTCCGACCTGGCGCACCTACCTGTTCATCGCGCTGCCGATGATGCGCGGCGCCGTAGCGACCGCCGTGGTGCTGCAATGCATCGGCGTTCTGCGCGTCTACGACCTGATCATCGCGATGACGGGCGCCGGACCGGGCAATTCGACCATGATGCCGGCGGTCTACGTCCTGCAGATGCTCACCGACCGCCAGAACGTGGCGCAAGGCATGGCGGCGGCGGCGATGATGCTGGCGCCGGTGCTCGTCGTCATCATCGCGGTCGGCATCTATCGCCTGGTCAGCGGACGGAAAGCGGTGGTGGCGGCATGAGCGCGGTGACAGCAGGGACCATCGAACGCGCCAGCGACGAGCCCTGGGGCCCGCTGCCGCGGCGTCTTTCGATCGGGCGCATCGGCCTTTACGCCTTCCTGGTCATCTCAGCGGCGTTCTTCCTCATCCCGCTCTACGTGATGGTCATCACGTCGCTGAAGACGATGCCGGAAGTGCTGGCGAGCAACGTGCTCGCACCGCCCCAGGCGCCCACCGTCCAGCCATGGATCGACGCGTGGCTGCACGCCTGCACCGGCGGCGACTGCTCGGGCCTGCACCCGGGCTTCTTCAATTCGGTCAAGATCACGGTGCCGGCGGTCATCGTCTCGATCGGCATTTCCTCGCTCACGGGCTATGCGCTGTCCTTCTGGAACTACAAGGGCGCCAACGTCTTCTTCCTGCTGCTCGTGTTCGGCGCGTTCGTGCCCTACCAGGTGGTGCTCTACCCGCTCATTCTGGCGCTGCGGACCGCCCATCTCTTCTCGACGCTGGCGGGCATCATCATCATCCACACCGTTTTCGGCATGCCGGTGCTGGTGCTGCTCTTCCGCAATTTCTACGTCGGCCTGCCGATCGAGCTGTTCAAGGCGGCGCGCGTCGACGGCGCCGGCTTCTGGCAAACATTCTTCCGCATCATGCTGCCGATGTCGCTGCCGATCACCGTGGTGGCGCTCATTCTCCAGGTCACCGGCATCTGGAACGACTTCCTGTTCGGCGTGGTGTTCGCCGGGCGCGACAACTGGCCAATGACGGTGCAGCTCAACAACATCGTGCACACGACGCAGGGCGTGCCGGAGTACGACGTCAACATGGCGGCCACGATACTGACGGCCGCCGTCCCGCTGATCATCTATTTCGTGTCGGGCCGCCTGTTCGTGCGCGGCATCGCGGCCGGCGCAGTGAAGGGCTGAGGCTATGGCGCAAGTATCGGTGCGAGACCTCGACGTTGGCTTTGGCAGCCTCAAGGTGCTGCAGAAGCTGAACGTCACGGCGGAAGACGGCGAGTTTCTGGTGCTGCTTGGCCCGTCGGGCTGCGGCAAGTCCACGCTGCTCAACGCCATCGCCGGTCTGCTCGAAATCAACGGCGGGCAAATCTTCATCGGCGGCAAGAACGTCACGTGGGAGGAGCCGAAGGACCGCGGCATCGGCATGGTGTTCCAGTCGTACGCGCTCTACCCGCGCATGACGGTCGAGGGCAACCTGACCTTCGGGTTGAAGATGGCGCGTGTGGCGAAAGACGAGATCCAGAGGCGCGTCGCGCGGGCCGCCGGCATCCTGCAGATCCAGGACCTGCTCAAGCGGCGGCCGTCGGAGCTCTCCGGCGGCCAGCGCCAGCGCGTCGCCATCGGCCGTGCGCTGGTGCGCGACGTCGGCGTGTTCCTGTTCGACGAACCGCTGTCCAATCTCGACGCCAAGCTGAGGACCGAGCTCCGCGTCGAGATCAAGAAGCTGCACCAGCAGCTCGGCTCGACCATGATCTACGTCACGCACGACCAGATCGAGGCGCTGACGCTGGCCGACCGCATCGCCGTGATGAACGGCGGCATCATTCAGCAGCTGGCGCCGCCCAAGGAAATCTACCGGCGCCCGGTGAACCGCTTCGTCGCCGGTTTCGTCGGGTCGCCGTCGATGAACTTCATCGAAGGCAAGATCAGCAAGGCGGCCGGCAACGTCGGCGTCAAGCTCAACGGCGGCGACACGACCGTTTCGCTCAAGGGCTACGAGTTTTCGGGCATGCCGGATGACGGGCGGCCGGTGGCACTGGGCGTCAGGCCGGAGCAGCTCACACCGACCTCGACCATGAACGGCGCCGCCTACCTGCCGCTCCGCGTCTCGCTCATCGACCCGATGGGCGCCGACAGCCTGCTGTGGGGCACCGTCGGCAGCGACATGGTGTCCATTCGCATCGGAGCGGAGGATCACTACAAGATCGGCGAGGGAGTGAACGCCGGTTTCGATCCGGCGCTGGTTTCGCTTTTCGACGCCCAGAGCGGCGAGCGGGTCTGAACGCCAGGCCGGCCGACAACATACGTCCAACCAAGAGGGCCAGAATGGCCAACTATCGTATCTCGTACCAACTCTATGGCGCGCGCAAGTTTCCGCCGCTGGAACCACAACTCGAAGGGCTGGCGGCGATCGGCTACGACGCCATCGAACCTTTCGGCGGCAACTACGCCGACGACCCGAAGGGACTGCGGGCGAAAGCCGATGCGCTCGGACTGACGATTCCGACCGCGCACATGCCGCTCGCTCATCTCGAGCAGGATCGCGCCAAGCTCACCGAGGTGGCCAAGACCCTCGGCCTCGAGACCGTGGTCATCCCGCACGTCGGCGGCGACGAGCGCCCGTCGACGGTGGAGGGCTGGAAGGCGTTGGCGCGCCGCCTCAGCGATCATGCCGGCCACCTCGCCGAAGCGGGCCTGAAGCTCGCCTGGCACAATCATGATTTCGAATATGCCAAGCTCGCCGACGGCTCGCGGCCGATCGATCATCTGCTGTCGGCGCAAGGCGTGCGCTTCGAGGCCGATATCGGCTGGATCCAGCGCGCCGGCGGCAATCCGGCGACCGAGATCCGCAAGGAATCGGCCAAGGTCGTCGCCCTGCACATGAAGGACGTGGCGCCGGCCGGGGTCACCAAAGACGACGGCTGGGCCGATGTCGGCAGCGGCGTCGTCGACTGGAAGTCGACCTGGCAGGCGATCACGGGCACGAGCGCCAACCTGCTCGTCGTCGAACACGACAACCCGTCGGACTGGCGGGCGTCGGCGGCGAATTCCTACAAGTACATCAGTGGCATGATCGGAAGGGGCTAACCCAGCATGGTCGCGCGTGCGGCAGTCGGAATCATCGGATGCGGCAACATTTCCGAGGCGTACCTGCGCCTTGCGCCGCTGTTCAACAACGTCGAGATCGTCGCCGTGGCGGACATCGTCCCGGCGGCCGCGGAAGCGCGGGCGAAGCAGTTCAACGTGCGCGCCCTCAAGGTCGATGAGCTGCTCAAGGCAGACGACATCGAGGTAGTGGTGAACCTCACCATTCCCGACGTGCACTACGACGTGACCAGGTCGATCCTCTCGGCGGGCAAGCACGCCTACACCGAAAAGCCGCTGGCTCTGAACTACAAGGACGCGAGCAAGCTGGTGAAGGAAGCCGACAAGCGCGGCCTCAAGATAGGCAGCGCGCCGGACACCTTTCTCGGCGCCGGCATGCAGACCGTGCGCCAGCTGATCGACAAGGGTGCGATCGGCAAAGTGGTCGGCGGCAGCGCCTACGTGCTCAGCCACGGCATGGAAGCCTGGCATCCCAATCCCGGCTTCTTCTTTCGCCCCGGCGCCGGCCCGATCTTCGACATCGGCGTCTACTACATCACGGCGCTGGTCAGTCTGCTCGGCCCGGTAGCCAGCGTGACCGCGATGGCCTCGATGGGATCGCCGACACGGCTGGTCACCGCGGAAGGGCCGATGAAGAACAAGAAGGTCAAGGTGACGACGCCGACCAACATCAATGCGATCCTCGAGTTTGCCAACGGCGCACACATAACGCTGGGGGCCAGCTGGGACGTGTGGAAGCACGGCCACTCGAATCCGATCGAGCTCTACGGCAGCGCCGGGTCGATGATGGTGCCCGACCCCAATTTCTTCAGTGGCCCGATCTCCTACTCGGAAGGCGCGGGCGAGTACGTCACGGTCGACCCAAGCGGAAATCCCTTTGGCGCCGCCAACTGGCCCGCCGCCGGACCGTTTACGCGCGCCAACTACCGCATGCTCGGCGTATCGGATCTGGTTGACGCGGCGCGCAGCAAGCGCGAGCCGCGCTGTTCCGGCCGCATGGCCGCGCATGTCGTTGAGGTCATGGAAGGCATCTTGAGCGCGGCCGGGAAGAGGTCGTTCGTGGCAATCAAGTCGACCATCGAACGTCCAGCGCCGGTCACCGCGGCATTCGCCAGGAAGATCAGCGCCGCGCCGGTGGCCGCGGCGGCGTGACCGGCAACGGTGGGCCGCCTCACCCGGCCCGCCGCACCGGATTTTCCTGCCGCAACGCACCCACGAGCTTGCAAAGCAACGATTGGTTAAGCAGAATCGGCGGTGCGGTGATTCGCTGGCGGTACCGGGCAGCCGGGTGCCAGAGCTTCACCGCTGAAAGAGATGCGGGTCGCTTGGCGTTGAATTGATAGTGTCGCCATTGTCCATTCGGTGATGACCTAGTTTTTCGTCGGCGTTTGTTACTTTATCTTGTTGGGCTCGGCTTTTTCGCCTGGGCGGACGTTGTAGGGCAGAGCTTGTTTCGTCTTTGAGTCTTGCTGAACCGCCGGCATCCCCGGCGGTTTTTCTTTTTTTGGGCGGGCCCGCGCGGAAGTGCCATTTGGCGGGCGGCGCTGCTTGTGCCTAAACTTGCTTCCCGGTGACACTGTCCCGGCGGAGCTCCATATCCAGGCCGTGTTCGAATCCCTCCGACGACTGCTCAGCGAGGCTGCCCGGCGGCAGACCGCGCTTCCCGCCAACGAGGAAGAGCTGCGACTGGCTTCAGCCGCGCTTCTTTTCCACGTGATTGCCGTCGACGGGATCGTGACGGAAGACGAACGGGCGGCGCTGCAGGCGGTCCTGGAGGAACGATTCGGACTTGATGACGATGCCGCGGATGAGTTGATGAGCGCGGCGGAGGACGCCGACGACAATGCGGTCGACCTCTACTCCTTCACCCATGTCCTGAAGGCGGCGCTCGAGCCCCAGGATCGTGAGCGCATCATCGAGATGATGTGGAAGCTGGTCTATGCCGACGGCGCCGTGCACGAGTTCGAGGACAACGCGGTATGGCGGGTGGCGGAGCTGCTCGGCGTGTCCGCCGAGGACCGCATCCGGCTGAAGCAGACGGTACGCGATCATGCGCGCAACTGACGGGCGCCCGGTGCTGCTCGTGCTCCATCAGGAGCACTCGACGCCGGGCCGCGTCGGTCAGCGGCTGATCGACCGCGGTTTCCGGCTCGACGTGCGGCGGCCGCGCTTCGGCGATCCGTTGCCGACGACACTGGCCGAGCACGCCGGTGCGGTCGTCTTCGGCGGCCCGATGAGCGTCAACGATGCCGACGATTACCTGAAGGCGGAGACCGACTGGATCGGCGTGGCACTGGCCGAAGGCGCGCCTTTCCTCGGGCTGTGTCTCGGCGCGCAGATGCTCGCCCGCCACCTCGGAGCGGTGGTAGGGCCGCACGCCGATGGCCATATCGAAGTCGGCTGGTTCGGCCTGACGCCGACCGAAGCCGGGCGCAAGCTGCTTGGCTGGCCCGACCGCGTGCACCAGTTTCACCGCGAGGGTTTTGCGCTGCCGGTTGGCGCGACACTGCTCGCCGAAGGCTCGGCGGAGACTTTCCCCAACCAGGCGTTCAGCTACGGCGCCGCGGCATTCGGCATCCAGTTCCACATCGAGCTGACAACGGCGATGGTCAACCGCTGGACGGCGCGCATCGGCGAGCGGGCAAAGGCGCCGGGCGGGCAGACGGCGGCACAGCACTTCGAGGGGCGCGCGCTGCACGACTGGAAGACGGCCGCGTTTCTCGACGCTTTTCTCGATCTCTGGCTGGCGCGCGACCAGCGCACCGCCGCGCGCGACGCGGCAGAATAGTCTCGCAATTTGCGAGGCGGCTTGCATTCTGCCAGGCGCGGCCGGTTAATTCTTGGTTAATTCAATCAATAAATTGCGGTGTGTTGACCGCCGATATCCACGGTTAGTGGCGGCACGTCTGGCAGGCTGCTTGCCAAGGAAAGGGCAAGCTGGCGTTCGGTTGTGCGTAGGCCAGCGAAAGAACTGGGCGGGGGAGGGCAACAAAAGCCGTCGACCCCCGGCATGCTCTTCCCCGTCCGGTCAGCTCCATTCCTCAGCGGCACAAGAAGACCCGGAGCGGTTCCCCGCCCCGGGGCGCCAGTTCTGCGTCACCTAAGATTCAGGAGGCACTGGAACCGATGGCGTGCGACAGATCCTCGTACTGTTCGCAGGTCGTGTTGCCGCACAGCTTCGCGACGGTGGAAAGCTCCGCCCGGGCGAGATCGATCTTGCCCTGTACGACGTAGCCTTCGCCAAGGTACTCGTGGGTGTCGATGCTGTTCGGATCGATGGCAAGCGCCTGCATGTAGGTCGCGATGCCGAGGTCGGTGTGGCCGAGCTTGCGCTCGGAGTAGCCGATCATGGTGAGGACCATCGCGTCGTGCTTGTCACCGATGGCGTTCAGGGCGGCAAGCGCGTCGTCATAGTAGCCGTCGAGTGCCAGCGTGCGGCCGGCCTCGTAGAGCGATTTGTCATCCATGATGCTGGCGTTGACGACAACGCATTCCTTCTTGGCCGCGTCGTACTTCGTGCCCTTGGCACAAGGCACGCAGGCCGACTTATCGGCATTGGGCACCAGCGGCGCCTTGCACGCGACTGGATGGTCGCTGGGCGAGGGTTCGTCGCCGGCAGCAAAGGCCGAGGGCGCAGCGAGCATCGCGCCGGCGGCCACGGCCAAGGCAATCAACGCGTGCTTGAATGACGTCGACATCGGGGTCCTCCTGTTCAGGGTAGTGACGAGCCGGTAATCTCAACGCCATAAACACGGAGCCCCGCCGAAAAATTCTCCGGACATGGCAGCGCGCGATAACGATGCGGTGATGAGCGGCCTCGCCGCCGAGCTGGCGCGGCTGTGGCGCTACGGGCTGGTGCTGTCCGGGAACCGCGATACCGCGGAAGATCTCGTCCAGGCGACGTGTGTGCGGGCGCTCGAACGTTCAGATCAGTTTCAGCCTGGAACGCGGCTCGACCGCTGGCTTATCGCGATCCTGCGTTCGATCTGGCTGAATGAAGTGCGGTCGCGCAAGGTGCGACAGGGGCAGGGGCTGGTCGACGCCGATGCCGTACTCGTCTTTGACGGCGTTCGCGAGACCGAAACGAATATTTTTGCCGCCCAGGTGTTGAGAGAGGTGCAGAGCCTGCCCGAAATGCAGCGGGAGGCGGTCTATCTCGTCTACGTGGAGGGGCTGACCTACCGCGAAGCGGCAGACACGCTGGCGGTGCCGATCGGCACGATCATGTCGCGGCTGGCGGCGGCGCGTGCCCGGCTGGCCGGGCTCGGGCCGGACAATGGCCCAGGTGAAGGAAGCAGCAGCGAAGACAATGCCGGTTCCGGACGATAACAGCATGGCGGGCATCGCCGATGACGATGCGCTGACCGCCTACCTCGACGGCGAGCTCGATCAGGCGACGCGTGCCGCGCTGGAAGCGCGCATGCTGTCGGAGCCGGCGCTCAAGGTGCGCCTCGACCAGCTGGCGCGCGGCGGGCGGCCGTTCGGTGCGGCCTATGCGGCGCTGCTCGCGGCTGCCCCCGAAGCGCAGTTGCAGGCAAGGCTGGCGGATGTGATCGCCGAGCACCGGGCAAGCCGCGGCCGCGGCAACTGGTGGCGCTGGGCGATAGCTGTCGCGGCAGCCATCGTGATCTTCATTGCCGGTGGAGGAGCCGGCTATCTGCTGGTGCCGCGGCTCAGCCCGCCGGCCCAACCTGGCTGGCGGCAGGTCGTCGCCGAATACCAGGGTCTGATGACGAGCGAAACGCTGGCAGCCATTCCCGATGACCGCAGCGTAGTGGCGGCGGAGGTCTCGGCGGCGGGCGGCAAGCTCGCGCTGGCACTCACGCCCGACAAGCTGGCGCTACCCGATGCCGACCTCAAGCGCGCGGAAATTCTCGATTTCCGAGGTAAGCCACTGGTCCAGCTCGCGTACCTCACACCCGACAGCGGGCCGGTCGCGCTCTGTATCATTGCCAACGGGCGGCCGGACGAAGCGCAGGCCTTCGAGATGCGCGAAGGCTTCAACATCGTCTTCTGGACGGACAACGGCCGCGGTTACATGCTGATCGGCAAGGCGCCGCGCGACAGGCTGGAAGCCTACGCCGAAACCCTGGCGCCGAAAGTGTAGCCGGTGACCGGTTGGTGGAGCCGAGGGGGATCGAACCCCTGACCTCCGCATTGCGAACGCGGCGCTCTCCCAGCTGAGCTACGGCCCCGAACCCTGGGTGCTCCGAAGAACGGCAGAAGCCCGTGGAGCGCGGCCATTTATGGTTTCGCCTTCCCCGCTGTCAAGAACAGGACGGGTGGCGGGGGTTGCGGGGCTTCCCGGCGCAGCTTAAATCAGGGCCGCACCGCCGGCGCTTTCCGTATGCGTTCAAGGCGCGGCGATCCAACCACGTGGGATCGGCGACGACGATGTATTCCCTTCTTTGGCTGATCTCGACCGTCATCCAGCTCTACATCTATGTGCTCATCGCCTCGGCGGTGCTGTCGTGGCTGATCGCGTTCAACGTCGTCAACACGCGCAACCAGGCAGTGGCGATGATCGCCGAGGCGCTCTGGCGGCTGACCGAGCCGCTGCTCGCGCCGATCCGCCGGGTGCTGCCGAATTTCGGCGGGCTCGACCTGTCGCCGGTGGTGCTGATCCTGCTGCTCTATTTTCTGCGCATGCTGCTGTTCGAGCTGTTCGCCAGCCTCGTCGGATAGTCGATGGCCTGCTTTCGCGCGGGAGCGGACGGCATCGTCCTCACGGTGCGGCTGACGCCGCGCGGCCACCACGATGGGCTGGACGGGGTCGGCGTGCTGGCGGACGGAACGGAGGTGGCGCTGCTCCGCGTGCGGGCCGCGCCTGATTCGGGAGCCGCGAACGCTGCTCTGGTCGCGCTCGTGGCAAACCTGCTCGGCCGGCCGAAATCGGCGGTCACGATTGTGCGTGGTGCAACCCAGCGGGTGAAGCAGGTGGCGATCGAAGGAGATGCAGCCGCCCTCGCGGCCACCGTCTCCGGCTGGGCCAGGGTCGGCTAGGCGGCCTTGCCGGTCCAGGCGAACGCGACCTTGGTGAGCGCGACCTCGCCGAAACGCTCGTTGGCCTTGGCCACCTTGCGGCCGCCGGCGTTCTTGTAGAAGCGGCAGGCGTTCTCGTTGTCGGCCAGCGCCCAGACAACGACGGTATCGAAGCCAAAGCGGGCCAGCTCACGGCGGGCGGCGAGGAAGAGGCGCGTGCCCAGACCGATGCCCTGGTATTCCGGCTTCATGTAGATTTCGTACACCTCGCCCTTCTGCGAAAGGTTGCGGGCGCGGTTGGGGCCAACCGTAGCGTACCCGCACACGCTGCCGCCGACCTCGAGCACGAGGATCGCGGTGCCGCGGCGAATAGCGCGGTCCCACCAGCGCGGGCCGCGGCGGGCGATGATGCGGGTGAGCTCCTTGGCCGGGATCATGCCGTCATACGCCACGCGCCAGGCAGCGTCGTGGACTGCGGTGATTGCTTCGGCGTCCTTCACTTCGGCGCGCCGGACGCCGATGGTTTGCGTCGTCATGAATGGAAGCTTACCACCCGCGCCGAAGCTGCAAAGAGAAACGTGCTCCACGCGGCCCGGATTTTTCTGCTAGTGTTGCAGCGATGCTTCGTCGCCGCCAAGCGCGGCGGCGTTACGCCGCGCCGGCCGCGCGCACGGCACGTTTCCGATCGTTAGGATCGAGGAGCGATTTGCGCAGCCGGATCGCCTGCGGCGTCACCTCGACCAGCTCGTCGTCGCCGACGTAGGCCAGCGCCTTCTCCAGCGTCATCTTGATCGGCGGCGTAAGACGCACCGCCTCGTCCTTGCCGGCGGCGCGAATGTTGGTGAGCTGCTTGCCCTTCAGCACGTTGATCTCGAGATCGTTGTCGCGGGTGTGCTCGCCAACGATCATGCCGCGATACACCTTGGCACCGGGCTCGATCATCATCGGCCCGCGGTCTTCAAGCTTCCACAGCGCGTAGGCGACGGCCTCGCCGGCGTCGTTGGAAATGAGCACGCCATTGCGGCGGCCGGGGATGTCGCCCTTGTACTCGGCGTGGGAATGAAACAGCCGGTTCATGACGGCGGTGCCGCGCGTATCGGTGAGCAGCTCGCCCTGGTAGCCGATGAGGCCGCGGGTCGGGGCGTGAAAGACGAGACGCATGCGGCCGCCGCCCGACGGGCGCATCTCGACCATGTCGGCCTTGCGCTGCGACAGCTTGTCGATGACGACCCCGGCGTGCTCCTCGTCGACGTCGATGACGACTTCCTCGATCGGCTCGAGCACCTTGCCGGTCTTCTCGTCCTTGCGCATGACGACCTTGGGGCGCGAAACGGAAAGCTCGAAACCCTCGCGGCGCATGGTCTCGATCAGGATGGCGAGCTGCAGCTCGCCACGGCCGGAGACGACGTAGGCGTCGGAATTCGGCGCGGCCTCGACGCGGAGCGCGACGTTGCCCTCGGCCTCGCGGAACAGGCGCTCGCGGATGACGCGGCTCTGCACCTTGTCGCCCTCGGTGCCGGCGAGCGGCGAATCGTTGACCATGAAGGTCATCGACAGAGTCGGCGGGTCGATCGGCTGCGCCTGCAGCGGCTCGTCGATCTCCGGCACACACAGCGTGTCGGCGACGTTGAACTTGGGCAG
This sequence comes from Bauldia sp., assembly GCA_035549395.1. Taxonomy (GTDB): domain Bacteria; phylum Pseudomonadota; class Alphaproteobacteria; order Rhizobiales; family Kaistiaceae; genus DASZQY01. The sequence goes on along the minus strand of DASZQY010000040.1, from coordinate 6,228 downwards.
GCCGGCGATGGCCACGATGTCACCGGCCTCGGCTTCCTCGATCGGCACGCGCTCGATGCCGCGGAAGGCGAGAATCTTCGAGACGCGGCCGGTTTCGACGACGTTGCCGGTGCGATCCAGCACCTTCACCGCCTGGTTGGCGCGAACCGAGCCGGAGAAGATGCGTCCCGTGATCAGGCGGCCGAGGTAGGGATTCGATTCGATCAGGGTGCCCAGCATGCGGAAGCCGCCTTGGCCGACCGTGGGCTCGGGCACATGGCGCAGGATGAGATCGAAGAGGGGCGCCATGGCGTGATCGCCGGCAGCCGGCGGGGCCGGCGTCTCGGCCATCCAGCCCTGCTTGGCCGAGCCGTAGACGATCGGAAAGTCGAGCTGCTCGTCGGTGGCGTCGAGAGCGGCGAAAAGGTCGAAAACCTCGTTCACCACCTCCTGCGGGCGGGCATCCGGGCGGTCGACCTTGTTGATGCAGACGATCGGCTTCAGGCCGATCTTCAGCGCCTTGCCGACGACGAACTTGGTCTGCGGCATCGGGCCTTCGGCAGCATCGACGAGCACGATCGCGCTATCCACCATCGACAGAATGCGCTCGACCTCACCGCCGAAATCGGCGTGGCCGGGGGTGTCGACGATGTTGATGCGGACATCCTTCCACACGACCGAGGTGGCCTTGGCCAGAATGGTGATGCCGCGCTCGCGTTCGAGGTCGTTGGAATCCATCACGCGCTCGGCGACGCGCTGGTTCTCGCGGAAGGCGCCCGATTGCTGGAGCAGGCGGTCGACCAGCGTGGTCTTGCCGTGGTCGACGTGGGCAATGATAGCGACGTTGCGGAGCGACATGGTTCACCAAAAAGGCGCCGGCCATCGAAGCCTGCGCCCACCAAGACCTGAGGTTTTCCGGCGATTCCGATGCGGCGGAAGCAGCCGGTTTTGCGGCGCAATATAGGGAGCGGCGGGCCAAACGCAATCGAAGCCGGCCGATCGCGTCCGGATGCGCCGTTTGTCCTTGGCGGCGGCCATGTCTTGCCTTAGGGCAAAGACATGGACCGATCCTCAGCTTCGGCCTCCTCGGCCACCCGGATAACGGCATGCGTCCCCAGCGCAAGCTGACGGTCCTCGCGTCCCTTGATGTCGCCGGCTACACGCGCCTCATGGAGCGCGACGAGCGGCATACGCTGATGGCGCTGGCGCGGCTGCGCGTCCGCGTCCTGCGGCCAACGCTGGAAGAGTACGGCGGCAACCTGTTCAAGACGATGGGCGACGGCGCGCTGGTCGAGTTTCCCAACGTCGAGGACAGCGTGCGCTGGGCGATCGCCTTCCAGTCGGCGATGGCCGATTGGAACAAAGACCGGGATGCCGACGAGATGGTCCTGGTGCGTCTCGGCGTCGGGCTCGCCGATGTGTTCGTTTCCGGCGAAGACCGTTTCGGTGCGGCGGTCGGGTTTGTTGTGCGGCTGCAGCAGGCAGCGCCGCCCGGCGGCATCGCCATCACCCATTCGGTCCGCTGGCAGCTCGCCAAGGAGCTCGCCCGGGAATTCGACCGCACGGAGTGGGTCGAATTCAAGAACATGGAAGAGCAGTTCGAGATCTGGCTGTGGCGCGGCACGGGCTCGCCGCCGCGCGAGGCGCACGGCATCATCGGCATTGCGCACCGGCCGCTGCGCACGCCACCGTCGGAGACGCGGCCGATCAGTCCGCCGCTGCCGGTCGCGGGCGCCTCGGTCAGCAGCGGTGGCAGCGGCTGGCCATCGATCGCCGTGCTCGCCTTCGACAACATGTCGGGCGATCCCTCCGCCGATTCGATCGCCGACGGCGTGGTCGAGGAGATCACGGCGACGCTGTCGCGCGTGCGCGAATTCAAGGTCATCGCGCGCAATTCCGCCTATGCCTACAAGGGCCGCGCGGCGGATGTGCGCGAGATCGCCCGCGGGCTCGGCGTGCGCTACGTGCTGGAAGGCAGCCTCAGGAAATCGCAGGACCGGGTGCGGGTGACGGCGCAGCTCATCGACGCCGACAGCGGCGCGCACCTGTGGGCGGATTCATACGACGGCATGGTCGATAACCTGTTCGATTTCGAGGACGAAATCGCCCAGCAGGTGGCCGGCGCGGTAAACCCCTCGATCCAGCAGGCAGAGATCGCGCTGGCCAAGCGCAAGCGGCCGGAGAGCCTCGCCGCCTACGATCTCGTGCTGCGCTCGATGCCGCATTTGTGGGCGCACCGGCGCGAGGACAATGCCGAGGCCATCCGGCTGCTCGACGAGGCGCGGCGGCTCGATCCGGGCTACGTGCGTGCGACCGCGGTCGCCGCCTGGGCGCGGGCGCAGCACGTCATCTACTCGTGGACGGACGACATCGAGAAGACGCGCGAGGAAAGCCGAGCGCTGATCGAGGAGGCGGCGGAGAAGGTCGGCGACGATCCGACGGCGCTGGTGGCTCTGGCCACCGCCATGACGTTGCTGCTCGGCCAGCTCGAACGGGCGAGCCACCTCGTCGAGCGCGCCCTGGTGCTCGATCCGAACAACGCATGGGCGTGGTCGCGGCGTGGCTTCATGGCGGCGTATGGCGGCCACGGCGAGGAAGCCATCGCGGCATTCGAACACTCGCTGCGCCTGTCGCCGCTCGATCCGTTCTCTTTCAACAGCCACAACGGCCTCGGCTTCGCCAACTTCGTGCGTGGCAACTATGCCGAGGCGATCCAGTGGACGCAGCGTGGCATGCGCGAGCGGACGGGCATGACGTGGGCCTATCGCGACCTTGCCGCCTACTGCGCGCTCGCCGGGCGGATGGATGAAGCGCACGACGCCGTGCGCCAGCTCATGGAAACGCGGCCGCATCTCACCGTCGCCAAAGTCGCCGAGGCGCTGGCGTTCATCGAGCCGTCGGTGCTGGCGCGCTATCTCGATGGGCTTCGCAAGGCCGGGCTGCCGGCCTGACCTACGCCCGCTTCTGCAGCGTCTCGATCCATTCCTCAACCCCGCCTGGCCGCTCGAACAGGCGCGCAATCGAGGAAGCCGGCAGCGGCGGCGAGAACAGGAAGCCCTGAACCTCGGTGCAGCCCTGGCGGCGCACGAGTTCGAGTTGCGCCTCGGTCTCGACGCCTTCCGCCGTCGTCGACATGCCGAGCGAGCGGCCGAGGCCGATGACCGCCGTGACGATGGCGCGGCTGCCGTCTTTGGCCGAGATATCGTGCACGAAGGACTTGTCGATCTTGATCTTGTCGAAGGGGAAGGAGCGCAGATAGCTCAGCGCCGAGTAGCCGGTGCCGAAATCGTCCATCGAGATGCGCACTCCGAGCGCGCGCAGTTGATGCAGCGTGCTCAGCGTGGCGTCGGCGTCGCCCAGAAGCAGCGACTCGGTCACCTCGATCTCGAGGCGCTGCGGCGGCAAGCCGGACTCGCTGAGGGCGGCGCGGATTTGCTGAAGCAGACCGCGATTGCGGAACTGAACCGTAGACAGGTTGACCGCTACCGCAACATCCTGGGGCCAGGCCACCGCCGCGCGGCAGGCCTCGTGCAGCACCCATTCGCCCAGGGCGACGATCAGGCCGCTGTCCTCGGCAATCGGCACGAACTCGGACGGCGGTATGGTGCCGCGTTCGGGATGATACCAGCGAAGCAGCGCTTCGAGGCACGAGATGCGGTGCTCCTCGAGGTTGAAAAGCGGCTGGTAGACGAGGCGGAACTCGTTCTGCGCCAGGGCACGGCGAAGCCCGATCTCGATCGTGCGCCGTTCCTGCAGGTCGGCGTCCATGCCGCGCTCGAAGAAGTGATAGGCGCCGCGGCCCTCGTTCTTGGCACGGTAGAGCGCGAGGTCGGCGTTCTTGAGCAGGTCCTCGCCGGTCGGCCCGTCGCCGGGGGCGACGGCGATGCCGACGCTGGCGCCGATTATGATGCCGTGGCCGTCGATTTCGAGCGGTTCGGCCATGCGGTTGACGATGCGATGGGCAATGACGGCGGCGTCACGCTCGGCCTCGAGGGGGCCGGTAAGGATCGCGAACTCATCGCCGCCGAGACGGAAGACGTCGTCGCCCTCGCGGCAGCATGAGCGCAGGCGAGCGGCCGCCTCGCGCAGCACGCGGTCGCCGATGCCGTGGCCGAGCGTGTCGTTGACTATCTTGAAATGGTCGAGGTCGATGGCGAGCAGGGCCAGCCGCTCGCGCCGGCGCAGGCGCTGCTCCGCGGCTTCCATCGTTTCGCTGAACATAAGCCGGTTCGGAAGGTCGGTGAGGGCATCGTGACGGGCGGCGCGATGAATCTGCACCTCCTTCAGGCGCTGCTCGGTGATGTCCTGGTGCGTGGCGACCCAGCCGCCGTCGGCCATGGGATGGTGCAGGATGGCGATGACGCGGCCGTCGCTGAGTTCGGAGATGTCGGTGCCTTCACGGCCGCCGTGGGCGAGATCGAAGCGGCGCTGGAAATAGGCGTCGACGCCCTCGATGGGATGAACACCATGGGCGAGGCGATAGGCGAGGATGTCCTTCAGCAGCGTGCCCGGTCTCACCAGCTCGGGCGGCAGGCCGTAGATGCGGGCATATTGCTCGTTGCAGATGACCAGCCGCTGCTCGGCGTCGAACATGCACAGGCCCTGCGACATGTTGTTGACCGCCGCCACGAAGCGCAGGTTCTGCACGGCAAGGTCGCGCTCGCGCGATTCCAGCGTGCGCATCTTGCCCAGGTCGTCGGTGATGTCCTGGTGCGTGGCGACCCAGCCGATGCCCGGACTGCGGGTGTAGGTCGAGCGGATAGTGCGGCCGGCGACCTCGACGTCGTAGTGCTGGGGCTGGTCGGGATCGAGGTTGCCGCGGATGCGGTTCAGATAGCGTTCGTAGAGTTCCTCGACGGCGAGGCCGGAAAAGTTGCCGGCGCCGATCGACAGGCGGCAGATTTCCCTGAGCGGGGTGCCGGCGCGCACCTGGTCGGCCGGCAGGTGATACATCTTGCGATAGAGTTCGTTGCACACGACCAGGCGCTGGGCGTCGTCCCACAGGGCGAAGCCATAGGGAGTCGAATTCAGCGCGGCGTCGAGTTGCGCGTGCTGGGAGCGCAACTCCTGCTCGCTGATGCGCAGCAGCTTGATGTCGTTCCGTTGCTTGGTGACGTCGTGGTAGAGCGCCAGCCAGTGACTGCGGCCGAAACGGTCGTAGGTGACGGCGACAGTGCGGCCGTCGGCATAGATGCGGTCGAGGTCGAGCTTGCCGCGCGCGGCCAGTCCGCGCAGGGCGCCGGCTTCGGTTTCCTCGCCGTTGCGGCGGTCTTCCAGAACCCGCGGGCCGGCATCGAGGATTTCCGCCAGCCGCGTGCCGGGCTTCAGCAGGTGGCCGGGCACCGTGTGGCTGATGCGAAAGGCGTCGTTCCACGCCACCAGCCGCAGGTTCTCGTCCCAGATACACGCGCCGGCTTCGAGCGCGCCCAAAAACGCGGCGAGGCGCTCACGCGACATTCCCTCGACGGCCGCGTCCTCCGCCTCAAAGGACCCGGCCGCGGTCATCGTTCCGCCTCGCCGAGAGACCGCCCGCACATGGCGGCAAGCTTTGCCAGCCTGCGCTTAATGCGCGATTAAGAATCCAGCACACAACCCGCGCTAAATGGTCGCCGTGCGCTATCGCCGGGAGCGATCGCGCGCCGCCAGGGTGCGCAGGCGCAGCGCGTTCAGGCGGATGAAGCCGGCGGCGTCCTTCTGGTCGTAGGCGCCGCGGTCATCCTCGAAGGTCACGAGGGCGTCGGAATAGAGCGACTTCGGCGACTTGCGTCCGGTGACGATGACGTTGCCCTTGTAGAGCTTGAGCCGGACGGTGCCCTCGACGTTCGTCTGGCTCTCGTCGGCCAGCTTCTGGAGCATGATGCGCTCGGGCGCGAACCAGAAACCGTAGTAGACCAGCTCGGCGTAGCGCGGCATCAGCGAATCCTTGAGGTGCGCGGCCTCGCGATCGAGCGTCAGGGATTCGATGGCGCGGTGCGCGGCCTGCAGGATCGTGCCGCCCGGCGTCTCATAGATGCCGCGCGACTTCATGCCGACGAAACGGTTCTCGACCAGGTCGACGCGGCCGATGCCGTTGTCGCGGCCGAGTGCGTTCAGGTGGGTGAGCAGCGCCGCCGGACTCATCGGCTTGCCGTCCACCGCGACCGGGTCGCCCCTCAGGAACTCGATCTCGACAACGGTCGGCTTGTCGGGTGCATCTTCCGGCGCAATCGTGCGCTGGAAGACGTACGGCGGCGGCTCCTGCCACGGGTC